>NZ_JBYTBS010000013.1:0-129342 GCF_058789495.1 Paenibacillus sp. FW126-R14
AATTGTGATCGGCCTGCTGCTTTGTTTATTCATTTTGCTGCAAAAAGCATTAAGTGAACGGAGATGGTTCGCAAGAAGAAGCATGGAAAGATAGACTGAGGACTTTGAAGGGCAATGAATCATTGTCAGGCAAAGTCCTTTTAGCCTAAACAGGCGAGAACTCCCCCCACACGTCGCAACAAGAGTCTTCAGTCCCCAGGCACTATGCTCGGCAGGAGGATTGTGGGAACTACAGGGCGTTATTTTGTGAAAATAGCCCATTGGGCGAGGGAAAGGGAAATAGGGTCCGCTATTTCACCATTCTGAACACATATTTGTCAGGTTGAGGTGAAATAGGACCCTGTAGTTCCCCTCCAGCCCCCAAAATTCGGCTTTTTGCCGAAATAAGGGAATAGAGTTCCCTTCGATCAGGCGGATCTCAAGAGGAGCTTGTCCCAAGCCTACTTGCTAGTTGCAGCTACGAGGAGGGCTTAATCTTTTTTAGCTGCATGTATATTGTACCTTTCGTGAAAGCGTTTTATAATACAAGAAATGGACTAGCATGGTTACTTTTGCCAATAAAGGAGACTCCCATGTTTGGTAGAGCTTTCATCTCATTATTTAAAAGTAAACTGTTGATTCTACTGTTTCTAGGTATGATTTTGATCATATATACGTTTGATTCCGCTCAAAATTCTTCCAATTCCTTTACTTCCGGCGAGGAGAAGTCAGCGGCCAAAAACGTTGTGAATCAAACGTATCAAGAACCGGCACCCGTCCGGCGGATCGTATTAGGATTTTCTCAGCTAGGCTCGGAAAGCGCATGGCGGAACGCCAACACGATGTCGATTCGGGAAGCGGCGGAAGAAGCAGGCATTGAGCTGCATTTTGAAAATGCCGATCAATCGCAAACGAAGCAGTTCGAGGCCATTCGCTCGTTTATTAAGCAAAAAGTGGATGTCATCGCGATTGCCCCTGTCATTGAATCCGGCTGGGAACCGATTTTGAAAGAAGTGAAGCAAGCCGGCATACCGCTGATTATGCTGGACCGTTTAGCGAATGTGAGCGATCCGTCGTTATATGTGACTTACATCGGCTCTGATTTTTACGAAGAAGGCCGAAAAGCAGGCAAATATGTGATTGATAAAATGGGCAGTAAAGAAAACATTGGTATCGTGGAGCTTGTAGGCACAGAGGGTTCAACCCCATCCATTGCCAGGGGAAAAGGTTTCCGGGATGTCATTAAGGACCGTGCGAATTTTAAAATATTAAAAAGCGAGCCCGCCGATTTTACTTTTGAGCAGGGCAAAAAGGTGATGAAATCTTTTTTGACAAAGATGGGCGGGGAAATCCGTGTTCTTTACTCGCATAACGACGATATGGCGTTAGGGGCCATTGAGGCGATCGAGGAGTACGGGCTGCGGCCAGGCAAGGACATTATCATTATTTCCGTGGACGGAACGAACAAAGCGTTTGAGAAGATGGCCCAGGGCAAAATCAACAGTGTTGTGGAATGCAACCCTTTGCTCGGCCCTAACCTGATGCAAGCTGTCAACGAGCTAATTCAAGGACGCAGCTTGCCCAAGAGGATTGTAACGCCGGAAAGCGTCTTTACGGAGACCATGGCGGAGGCGGAAGTTGGGAAAAGGAAGTACTGAGAGGCAGGAAGCCGAAGGTCTGAGAAGACTTTCCGGCTTCTTATTTTTTGCGGATAAAAACGAACTTTTATAACCAAATAATCTATTGAGAGTGGGTCTGCGATTACATAAAATGAAGGTGTGAAATTGATGTAAAGGAGGGGACAACCATTCATGAACAACCAGAATAAAATGGCCGTACTCGCGTTATCCGTTGTCATGCTTTCAGGGGATCTGCTTTCCGGACAGGCTGTTTTTGCTGCAGCAACCGACACGAGGGCCATTTTGGATGCTTCGAAAGTTTTGTCGCTTGAATTTGAAAATAACGTCATGGACAGCTCGGGTAAAGGCAACAACGGAACGATCACGGGGACGAATTATTCCTATGTCGCCGGTGTTAACGGAGGCAAGGCTTTAAAGCTAAACGGAAACACGTTTGTTAATCTTGGTAAAAGCGGTTCGCTGCAGCCGTCGGATTTAACCGTTTCCTTTTGGTTTAAGCCCAATGAAAAGATGACCGGCGAGCAGATGCTGATGTGGAATAAAACCGCCTGGTATAGCAACGGTTGGTACTTAGGATCGGAAAACGACAGTAAACCGCTGGCTCTGTCGATAGGCTCGTCAGATGCCAATAAGCAGCCGTATAAGGTTAGTGTCAGCGGTTCAAGGGCGGACTTTTTCCCATTGGATACGTGGACTCATGTGGCGATTACGTATGACAGCGCTACGAAAAAGGTCAATGTTTACCGAAATGGCATTAAGCAAAGCACGACGATTGATTACGGCATCGGGACGGATGGCGCGGACGGCATCATTAGATCCGATGAAACGACACAGAAATCGCTCGGGTATAATGGGCCTAACTATAATGGCTCTTACGGCAAATTCGCGATCGATGATTACGAGATCTACAAAACGGCCGCAAGATATGAGGACATTATTTCATTATTTGAGGAACAGTCAGGAACGGCTTTCGACTACGAGCAAGTGGCGAGAGCCGATGCGGATGCGATTACGCTGCCTGCGAAAACGTTGGGCAACCTGTCCCTTCCTCTTGTAGGAAAGTCGGAAGCATCCACCATAACGTGGAAATCCGACAATGAGGCCGTCATTGATAAGCTCGGACATGTCCAAAGGCCAAAAGCCGGTGAGAGTGACGCAGGGGTTACCTTAACGGCAGAGGTTATCTTTAGCTCCAAAAAAGTGACGAAACAGTTTAACGTCATTGTGCCTGCCATGAGAGCAACGGATTCATTGCGGAATGCACCTATGGCCAATGTTACTCTAACGGATGACTACTATACGAATGCATTCAATAAAGATGTTAATTATTTATTATCTTTGGAAGCGGACCGGCTGTTGAGTGCGTTTCGCACGACAAGCGGGCTGCAAGCGAAGGCTGCGGTTTATGATGGATGGGAAAATACGGAAATTCGTGGTCATACCTTAGGTCATTATTTGTCAGCCATTTCAATGGCTTATGTCAATGCTACGGGCGAGGATAAAGTTCGCTTAAAAGCGCGGGTCGATTATATCATCGATGAATTGGCTGCCTGTCAGGATGCCAATGGAAACGGTTACGTTTCGGCATTTCCGACTTCTTTCCTGGACCGGGTTGAAAATGGGCAGGCCGTTTGGGTTCCGTGGTATACCATTCACAAAATTTTAGCGGGATTGGTTACGGCAGCCGAGTATGGCGATAATCCGAAAGCGATCCAAGTCGCTGAAAAGTTTGGCGAGTACATCTATGACCGCACATCCAAGTGGACGGAAGCTATGAAAACCAAAGTGCTTAAAGTCGAATACGGCGGTATGAACGACGTTCTCTATGATATTTACGGTCTTACAGGAAATGACCATATGAAGAAAGCAGCAGAAAAGTTCGATGAGTTGAGTTTGTTTGACTCCTTTTATAATAATGTGGATGTTTTGGATGGCAAGCACGCGAATACGACGATCCCCAAAGTCATCGGCGCTCTAAAGCGTTATTCCGTTATGGAAGAGGGAGAAAGCGAAGAATATTACTTGCAAGTCGCTGAAAATTTCTGGGAGATGGTCGTCAAACATCATACCTATCTGACAGGCGGAAATAGCGAGAATGAACATTTCGGTCCTTCGGATGTTTTGGATGCGGAGCGCACGAACGTCAACAACGAAACCTGTAATGTGTATAACATGCTGAAGCTTTCAAGAGAGCTGTTTAAAATTACGAAGGATAAAAAGTATGCCGATTATTATGAGAACGCTTTTACAAATGCGATCATGGCATCCCAGAACCCGGAAACCGGCATGGCGATGTACTTCCAACCGATGGATACCGGCTATTTTAAAGTGTTCAGCAGTGAGTTTTTTCATTTCTGGTGCTGTACGGGAACGGGGATGGAGAATTTCTCTAAACTGAATGACAGTATTTATTTCACGGACAAAAACAGCGTGTACGTGAATATGTACATTTCCTCGAGCATTACATTGCCGGACAAAAACATGACGATCACCCAAGTGTCCAACCTTCCGAATACGGGGGTAGGCGACAAGGCAAACGGACAAGTGAACTTCACCATTCATACGACTGGCGCAGCGAATACGGCCCTGCGGTTTAGAATTCCGGATTGGGCGAAGACGAATCCGGTGGTTAAGCTGAATGGGACGACGCTTGCTAACTACTCCGTTGATAACGGTTACATGATCTTGCAGCAGGAGTGGACAGATGGAACGAACATTTCTTTGGACTTCCCGATGGAAGTCGTTCTGTACGATCTGCCTGACGCGAAAGATACGGTTGCTTTCAAATACGGTCCGATTGTGTTAAGCGCCGGTCTTGGGACTAACAATATGACGACCAGCACCCACGGCGTTAATGTGTTGAAGCCAAACAAAGATACGTCGGCCAAAGATTTTATCACGATTACAAGCGGCGATATCCAAACATGGAAACAAAACGTTACGCAAAATCTGGTTAAGACACCAGGCAAGCTTGAATTTACGTTAAAAGGAACAGATGCTGACGAAGGCGTTCTGACGTTCACGCCGCACTTCCAAAGATATAAGGACCGGTACGGCATATACTTCGATTTGATCACGGCCGACTCCGAAAGCTATCAGAAATCGCTGCTCTCGGCGAAAGAAGCAGGCAGAGCTGAGGCCTCCAGCGTAAGCTTCGTCATCGTGGCTAACGATCAATACGAGCTGGCGGCAAACCGTCAGACCGTCAATTCCACGGTCGGTATTTATAACGGCAAATCATACCGGGATGCAACGGCAGGAGGATGGTTCAGCTATGACATGGAAGTTAAACCCGGTGTCGCCAACTATCTTTTTAGCACGTACTATAGCGGCGATGTGGGCAGAAAATTCGATATTTACGTAGATAATACGAAGCTCGTATCTGAGGCCATTGAAAATAAAAACCCGGGCAATTTCTATAACCAAACCCGGCAAGTTACGCAATCGCTCGTGGAAAACAGCCGCACGAAAATCGTGCAAGAAGCAGATGGGAACGGGAATCCCGTGTCCAGAACCGTGCATTATGTGACCGTCAAATTTGCAAGCACAGGAGGTTTGGTAGGCGGATTATTTGATATTTTCCGTGTTATCACAGATTATAAAACCAATCCGAACTTAAAGAGCTTGGCTTTTGATAAAGGCGTTTTATCCCAGTCTTTCGATCCTCAAGTAACCAACTATACGCTCACGGTACCTTCAACTGCGACGACGGTTGCAATGACGGCTTCGCCAAATGACGAATACGGTTTAATCTATGCCGGCAATATTCTCATCAATGACAAATCGGAGCGCTCGATTGCCTTGACGGGAGAGACAACAGAGCTAGTGCTGACGTCCAAAGCGGAAGATCACGCCACTTCCAAAACGTATACCGTTCATATTGTAAAAAAAGATGTGGCTCCAGTAACCCAATTGCAGTTAACAGGGCCGGCAAGTCTTGTTCCCAATCAGGTCTTTGATATGACAGTTGGCATAAATACGGTCTCACAAAGCGTGTATGCGCACGACTTTACGTTTAACTATAATCCTGCCCAGGTTGGATTTGTTTCAGCGGAGTCTCTTAGATCAGGTCTGGTTGTCGTAGATAAATCTGCTGGATCGGGACAACTGCGCATCCTTACCGTTGATTTGCACACGGCTCAAGGCAACGGCAATCCGGCAGATCTCTTGAAGCTGCAGTTTAAGGCGAAAGAGACGGCTCAATCGCAAACAGGGAGCATATCGTTATCCAACGTTATTTTTGCAGATGGCACCGGAGCCGAATCCGTCATCCCAAATCCAACGCCATACGCTTACGAAATCAAATCTCAAGTCCCTCCTCCGGTTATCGGGGATGTGAATGGAGACAATGTTGTTAGCGTCGGTGACCTGGCCATTGCAGCTTCGTATTATGGTTTAACTTCTTTAGATCCGAATTGGATTCGAGTTAAAGCGGCAGACATCAATAATGACGGTAAGATCGATATTCTGGATCTTGCGGCCATTGCGAAATTGATTTTGCAGTAATCCGGGATGAAGGAGTGTCGCCTAATGACACTCCTTTTTCACTCCAAATAGGTTAAAATATTGTTCAAATTGGTTGATTTGTTTCCTTATCTATTCTTCTTTTTTGAGCTATCATAAATCAAGAGTATGAAAACGGCTCTATGCCGTTAGAAAGGAGACGCATGCAGGTTTTATGAAAGCGCTTAATCACAACTTAGAGGATTTGGAGCATAGTTATTTCTAATCATTTTTGGAGGTGTATAGGCATGATAAGAAGTAAAACCTTGCGAAAAAGTATTGCATATATGCTGGCATGTGTCCTAGTGATTTCCCTTTATCCGGCAATGCCGGCATCTGCTGCCGATCCGCTTCCCAAAGTGGTCACCATCGACGCCGCAGCCGCCGACACGAATCCAGCCAATACGTTTAAAGGCTATGGCGTCGTATCCGGCAACAACACCTCCCGTTTATTGCTGGATTATAAGGAGGAGAACCCGACGCAGTATTGGGAGATCATGAATCAGCTCTTTAACCAGGATACCGGCGCTGGCATAAACGACATCAAGATCGAGATGGGTAACGATTCCAATACTTCATCGGGTACGGAGCCTGCGACGAAGCGCTCGGAAGATGAGACAGCTAACGTTCGTCGTGGCGCAGGCTTCGTATTTGCAGCGGATGCCAAGACGATTAATCCTCAGATCAAGGTAAGCATACTCCGCTGGACACAGCCGAATTGGGTTCAACCTTGGAGCGATGGCAATACCGATCCTTCTGTTCCTGCAACCCTGGCATCCTATGAGCGGATGTACAAGTGGTATAAGGACACCGCAATCGCGATAAAAGAAGCATATGGTTATTCACTCGACTACATCAACCCGGACCGCAACGAAACCAGTACACCCAATGTAAATTTCATCAAATGGTTTGCTAATCGGATGCGCAGCGACAGCAGTTTCCCCAACTACGATAAAATCAAAATTATCGCCTCTGACGAGAACACCACGTTGAATATTCCAACTAGAATGCTGGCGGACGCCGAGCTCATGAAAGCCGTAGATGTTATGGCCTACCACTACAATTTGGCAACAAGCGCAGACTATCTGAAGGTAAACGAGCAAAATCAGAAGGAGGTTTGGTACAGCGAAGGCGTAGCTCCACAGACCTTGGCCAAATACCGGGCGAATTCAGACAGCGTATTTGGCGGCGTAGCCAGCGCATTGGACATTGCCGGACGCTTCATTGCGATGTATACCCAAGGTAAGCGCACGCACTATATGTATCAGCCTGCCGTAAGCTCTTTCTATAGCGGCGCTCCATACAGCTCCAAAGAAATTATTGCGGCCAGAGACCCATGGTCAGGCTACTATACACCTGATGTGGGCATTCAAACTACGATGCATTTTACCCAGTTTGCCGCCAAAGACTGGATGTACATCCCTAATGCCAGTGCCGGTGTAATTGGAAGCCGGGGCAATAGTGAGATGGATGGCAACGTGACGGATGCCGAATATAACCGTCTTGCTTTTGTAAGTCCGGACAAGAAGGACTTTTCTGTCGTCATGGTCAATGACAGCGATCGTGTGGCTTATTACCAGTTTGATGTGAAGAAGACGATTGGCAATGCGGGCAATCCCGTACAAGTATGGGAGACTCGCGGACCTGACGCTGCACAAGCGTACGATGCCAACTGGTATAAAAAGCTTAGCAACGTTTCGGCCACAGACAACGGGGATGCATTTACATATAAGCTTACCGTTAAACCGCATTCCATGGTCAGCTTGACCAGTACGGTCAATAACCCTAACACAGGCAATGCCCGTACTGAGTATGCGCGTAAGAATAACATTCCGGCGCAATCCGTTTTGGACGTTGCGGGCAGCAGCCCTGCTATTCTTTACGAAGATGATTTTGAGTACAGCGGTTACTCTGCAGTCAACGGTTTAAGCTACTTGGAACGCCGTGGCGGTACTCCACGATACACCGCCGATCAAGGAGGGGCGTTCGAGGTATATAAGGGCATTGGCAAAGATGGTTCCAACGGTATGAAGCAAATGATTTACACAGCCAACAAGCCCGGTACTTGGGCTACTACGCCTTTTTCCTATACTGTGCTTGGCGACGAGAGATGGGCCAATTATTCAGCATCCATCGATTTCAAAATGGATTTGGACCCTGCCCATACAGGGGAGAACTATGTCGCTGTCGGTGTTCGTCATAAACTTAACGGTACGACAGCCGATTCGGAATCCGGCTATAAATTCCGGATCTATGCCGACGGCACGTGGCGCCTAATTCGCCTGACAGCAGCAGTGGCTAGCGGAACGATTGCGAACTTCGATCCCGCCAAGTGGCACACGATGTCGATTAAAGCCGCTGAAAAATTCATCACGGCTTCGCTCGACGGAGAAATCGTCACCAGTTATACCGACAATGCCAGCGGATCGCCTTTGACCGGTCAGGTCATGATTCAAAGCAGTTTGCGCCAGTCGGTCTTTGACAATTTGAAAGTTGAGGCCGTTAACGGCTATGTGCCTTATGTGACTGAACGAGTGGATGATCTTGATTCCCGTATCGTGTATCACGAAGGCAGTCTCCCGTGGCTCCATAACTTAGGAGGCGGTGCCGGCCGTCTGAATCGCACGATTACAAACAGCGGCACGAGCATTATGTTTGGCAGCACAACCCAGATTGAGGGTACGCTTAACAGATGGTACATGGTGAAAAATGAAGGAAACACAGCGGCTTGGAGCTCTAATACCGCAAATGCCTGGGCAGGCGAAAATGGCAGCTATGCCTCCTTAACCTTTACCGGCACAGGGGTTTCGGTCTACGGTCTCGGGCAAGGGACTAGCTCTGTTGTCAGAATGGATGTTTATTTGGACGATTTCGGAACAGGCTACAATCACGACACGACGAAAAGAGTTGTTACAAACAAAGCATTCAGCAACGGCTCCAGCTCCCAGCTTATTTATCAAGTAAGCGGACTTGCTCCGGGCGTGCACAGGGTTAAAATCGTGAAAACCGCAGCAGCCTCCGGCAGCGGCAATTACATTTCGATTGAGAAAGCCGTTATTGCAGCCGACGCGACCACTCCGACTTATTTGGAGCTGCCGTTCACTGGCACAGGCTTTAACTTGGTGGGCGATACAGGCAGCGGGACGGCTGACATTTATGTGGACAACCAGCTGGTTGATCCGAATGTTGTCATCCCTGCCTCTACGATTAACCGCACTGACGTCTACACGTACCGCGGGCTGAAGGATGGTCCCCACACGCTGAAGGTTGTAGTGAAAGACGGCAATCTGTATATTGACTCTATTGATATTTTGGGATCCGTTTATGGCACAGTTTCCAAAACAGCGCTTAGCGCTTTGACAACCCAGTCAAGCAGTTATAACGAGGGAGATTATATGGCGGCAGAATGGACGCCGTTTGTGAATGCGTTGGCTGCGGCTCAAACCGTGCTGGCTGATACGCAAGCGACCCAGTATGCGGTCGATAGCGCTTTAAATGCGCTTCAAAGCGCAGCGAATGCATTGAAGTTGAAGAAGCAGCCGGTAGCTGTAACAGGCTCATATCCTGCGATCGTTGCCACCAAAGTGGGAGAGGCAGTCACAGGTCTTCCACAAAGCATTAAAGTTACGCTTGCGGACGGCACGACGGATGTGGATGCCAGCATCAACTGGCTAAACAATGCAGCAAGCCGATATACAGCTCCATACTCTACGGTACAGCTGACCGGTGAGATCGTTGGCGGCAAGAACCTTGTGATTAATGTTCAGGTAGAAATTGTACCTAGCAACCTGGTTTACTTGATTGATGCCGGTGTCCCGGGCGATACAACGCCGCCTTATGCCGCAATCAAAGCTTTGCTGGGTAACGGCTTGCTCAATGATAAAGCCGACCAACCATCCACAAGCGATGCGGTATGGGGGCATACACCTGTGGATGCCAATTACAAGTACAAAGCACTTGGCGGTTCTGTGGTTGCCACCGACAAAAGTCAGACCGGTGTCTACGGTTCGGATACAATGAACCAGCCTCTGGGTTATGTTTTTCCTCTGAAAGCCGGTGATTACACGGTTACTTCTTTCCACAGGGACTGGTGGAGCAATGGCAACCGGACGATGGATATTAGCTTGAACTATAAAGATCAAGATGGCAATCCGCTGAAAGTTCCGGTACGGTCGGGGCTGATTGCCGGTTCCGACGGCGTCATGGTGACTTACGATTTCACGCTTCCTGCCGATGGTACGGTGAAATATATTGTGAATAACACCTATACCGGGAATCAGGCTGCTCTGATCTCCTACGTAGGTATAGCGAAACGAGTAGTCCCTGTGCCGATAGATAAATCTGCCCTGCAGATGAAAATCACCGAGGCACAAAGCTTAACGATGTCAGAATATACAGCGGAAACTTGGTCGGCTCTTCAAAATGCATTAAGCGCAGCCATCACAGTGAACAATTCGGCAAGTGCTGTTCAGACTGAAGTGGATGCGGCGACGGCAGCTCTGCAGGCGGCAATCAGCGGTTTGCAGGCCGTGCCTAAAGTTCCGAAAGCTTCCTTCTCCGTACCAGACAGCGTCTATACGGGGCAAGAGTTCGACGTGACTTACGGTCTGACCGGCTTGAGTGAGCCGATTTATGCACAAGACTTAAGGATCGCGTATGATCCGGAAAAAGTGGAATACCTCTCCTCCCATACGTTGAATCCGGGCATTCAAATAGTAAACGAGCCAGGCCTTCAAGCAAATGGCGTGCGTTTGATCGTGGCGAGCTTAGGCAGTGAGAATGCGGTGACAACTGGCGGCGATCTGATTAAGCTGCATTTCAAAACGAAGTCGCTCACGGCCTCGACGGTAGCAACGATTTCTTTAAGCGATGCCGTTATATCCAATGCTGCGGGCAAGGAAACACCGCTAGCGGGAATTTCCCGCAGCGTACAGATTAGCTTTGTTGACAAAGCAGCATTGAACTTGTTAATTAACAATGCTCAAAGCAAGCATGATTCGTCAACGGAAGGAACCTATGCCGGTCAATATCCTCTAGGTTCAAAAGCTGCGCTGCAAACGGCTATTAACAGCGCTCAAGCAGTTGCGGGCAACCTGAAGGCGACTCAGGCAGAAGTCGATCAAGCGGCAGCTAATTTGAACGCAGCATTACAAACATTTGCGGGATCCGTCCTTACAGGCATTCCTGGAGATGTGGACGGCAACGGTAAAGTTAGCATCGGCGACTTGGCGATTGCAGCTAAGTACTACGGTAAAACGTCGGCTGACGAGGATTGGGATCTTGTTAAATTCGCCGATGTGAATCATGACAACGTCATCGATATCAGCGACCTTGCGGCTATTGCAAGATTAATACTCGGCATTGAATAACGGTCAAATGAAAAGATTTGGGAGGATGGCAGAAATGCCTCCTTTCCAAATCTTTTTTTGGTTACCCTTCCAGCCCACCAGATCCATAGTTGCAGGTACGAGTAAGTATAGTTTACTTTTTTGTGCGAAGGGGGAGGAGGCAACGATCGGGGGGCAGAATGGGGAACTACATGGCGATTGGGCGACTAGTTTGAAATCAAGACCCTGTAGTTCTCCTCGAACTCCAAGATCCCGCTTTTCGCCCGAAATAAGGGAATGGAGTTCCCTGATTCAGCTGACGGACAGCGAAGCCCTTATTCGATGGAAGAATCCCTCTTCGTACATGTAACGGACAGCGGCGCTGTTACTTGCTCAACGGGGGACTGATCTCGCCTCGAAATCGGCAAATACAGTCTCTCGTGTCCGCTAAAAGAGAGACATGACGCTTTTCGCGAAGATAACGACCGCTGTGTCCGAAGCGTGATGAAACCCAGGATTCCATCACCGCTTTAGATAAAAACCCAGCCGCAGGCTAGGTTTATTGTGCATGCTACAGCACATTTCGAATGACAAATAAGCAAAATTTATCCAATTAATTGAGATAACTAAATAAGTGCAACATTTGATTAAATAATCACATTTTAATTCGGATATCGGCACTTTAATATAAAGGTGAAAGAAACTACCCTATTGAGATGACGGCTCTATTTTATTAAATATTGATTGGGGAGGATCTGTATGTACAACTTATTAATTGTTGATGACGAACCAAGACATAGGGATGGACTCGCAAAACTTATAGGTAAGTTAAGGCCGGAATATCATGTTTTTAAGGCAAAAAACGGGCATGATGCACTTGCCATAATGGCAGACAACTCCGTTGATATTGTTTTTAGCGACATTCACATGCCGCAAATGAACGGACTGCAGCTTATGGAGCATTTTGATAATACGGACAACCCGCCTAAACTTGTGATTCTCAGTGGTTACAAGCAATTCGAGTACGCGCAAGCAGCGCTAAGATTGGGCGTTTGCGAGTATTTGTTGAAGCCGATTGATGTGAATACGATAAATCACACGCTGGACAAAATTGAACAATCCATTTTCAGAAGTAAAAATGCAAATCAAAATGATACTCATCCTACGGAAGCAAATCAGGATAATCACGACGGGGAAAAAGTGAGAGCCATACAGAAATGTCTTCAATATATCGAGCAAAATTATGCAGAGGATCTATTCCTGGAGTCGGTTGCCAGACATTTCAGCTTCAACACGAGCTATTTCAGCCATTATTTTAAAGTAAACACCGGAACGTCCTTTACGCAGTATTTGCTTCAAACCCGTCTCGGAAATGGGAAAGCGCTGCTGGAAGAAACGACGTTGAAAATTTATGAAATTTCCAAGTTAATTGGCTTTAAGGAAACGAGGTATTTTAACAGGGTATTTAAGAAGGAATTCGGTGTAACCCCTTTGAATTACAGACGGGTTTTTATGATTGATTCGAATATGAGCATGAAACAATGAAATAAAAAGCTAGAAAGGTACCAAATCTAAGAAATTTCCACAAACCCAAAATCTTTTGAATATAAAGATGTAAGCGCATTCGTTATACTACGAGTATTACGTGATTAGGCGGGGTTAGTGGTACAGGATGCCCCCAAGCATGTAATGACTAATGAACCGGAGAGGAGGTCTTGCTCTCAAGAAAGGGGTAATCATTTTGACTTCTTACAAGAAAGTAAATCAACATGTTGCGCTGTGGAAAGGATTATCGATCGCATCATTTTCGCTGCTGCTTGTAACGGTATTGATTGTTTTTCTAAACAAAGAGCATGACACTACAGTTGCTACCGTGAACGGTGTGAAAATTGGCAAAGATCAGCTTTATCATGCGCTTGTTGATTACGAAGGACCCAAAATATTGGAAAAGCTTATTTTAGAGGATTTAATTATGAAAGAGTCCAAAGCAGCGGGGGTGAGCGTGACCGAAAGTGAATTTAATGAAGCATTTGATAAAGTTAGAAAAGCCTACAGCACAGAAGAAGATTTTCAAAATAACTTGCTAAAAGACGGGTACACGGAGCAATCGATGCGCACGGAACTTAGAACTCAGCTGTATATTCGCAAGCTGCTTGAGCCCCGAATCCAGGTCGATGACAATGATGTTAAAGCGCATTATGCCGAACACATGGCCCATGACCCGGCTTCCAATACGAAGAATGAGTCACAAGTCATAGCGGAAATTCGCGATGAATTGGTAAATAAAGAAATTCTGGATCTCATGGAGCCTTGGTTTGAGGAACTTCGTTCCCGTGCCAATATTTCCATCTCATTGCCTGGGATCAAAATGATTTCCCCTAAGGAGGTAGCTAAACAGCAATGATCACTTACTCATTAAAGAGAGTTGTATCCATTGTTAATATTTTCATTATTTTTGCAGTAAATATGCTGCTCGGTTTTACGGATATCACGCCTCATGCACACGCTGTAGGAACAACGGATGGCTTGATTGCGTGGTATAAATTTGACGATGTGAACGGGACTGTGATCAAAGACGCATCGGGAAATGGAAATAATGCGACTGCAGCAGGTGAAACGTATAGCTTTTCGGATTGGGAGCAGGGCAAAGCGATCTCGTTGAGTGGCGGAACAAGCACGGCGGGTGCCAATGTCAAGCTGCCGAACGGCATTTTCAATGGCGTGAAAAATTTTACCATCTCAACATGGGTGAATTTGCGCGCAACAACGAATTATACCCGTATATTCGATTTCGGATCCGGGAATACGACCAGCTATATGTATTTAACGCCAACCGGAAATAATGACGGAGCGAAGGGTCTTGCCTTCGGTATTACAACTAGCGGATGGTCCAATGAACAGAAGGCGCAGAAGGGAACGGCTCTAACGACGAATGCTTGGAAGCATGTGACGGTTGTGTTAAATGGAAGTACCGTGACAATTTATGAGAATGGACTCAAAGTCGGGGAAAATACGGCATTGACTTTGAATCCAACCAGCCTCGGAGCGACGACAGCCAACTATATCGGGAAAGGGCAGTTTGCCGATCCAACGATTAATGCCCTATTTTCTGATTTCCGTATTTATAACAGAGCCCTCGATGCTTCCGAAGTTGCAGGGTTAATCAATAAGCCTGACAGCGAATTAGTGGCTGCTGACATTGCCGCCTTGCTTGCGGGAGTAAATCTTAGAACGGTGGACGCCGATTTATCGTTAATCAAGAAAGGCCCATACGGTTCAGATATCTCATGGCAATCGAGCGCCCCGAATGTGATTAGCACAGATGGCAAAGTGACGCGTCCGGCTCCAGGCCAATCCGACGCAGCGGTTACTTTAACAGCAACCGTTACAAAGGGAAGCGCGCGCGATACCAAAGTTTTTGAGGCTGTTGTTCTGGCACAATTATCGGATTGGCAGAAGCTGCAGTTAGATAAGGATGCCATTAGTTTGGGGAGCACTAGCGCAGTAATCAAAAACTTGGATTTACCGACGGAAGGACGCAATGGATCCAATATTACTTGGCAATCCGACAACACCAATGTGATTCGAAATGACGGCACGGTCATTCGGCCGGCAGCCCGCTCAGGCAATGCAACAGTTAACCTCACAGCTACGATCACGTACGGAAACGAAAAGGATACGAAAACTTTCGTTGTGACGGTGTTGGAAGAACCGTTTGTGTTGACGCTCAGTGCTATTCAAGCTTTGAGTGTGGATACGGTCGTAGGCACAGCGCCTGTTTTGCCCAACACGGTTATTGCGGCATATAACGACGAGGAAACGACTCGCCAGTTAAGCGTCGGTTGGGATAATGTGAACGCTGCGGATTATGCGGCAGAGGGGACTTTCACCGTTCAAGGGACGGTTGAAGGAACGAGCATCAAGGCTCTTGCGACGGTCAAAGTGAGATCTTTAAGCTTTAGCTCAGCGTTCAATATGAGCAGCTTGCAAGGCGGTCAAATGCTTACTGCCAACATTACCGGTACGAACAAGGGAAGTGCGGCTGTATCCTCCTTGGCCACGCTCGCTCTATATGACGGCGCCGGCAAAATGGTTGATAAAGCACAGGCGAGCAAAAGCGTAACGGTTGGAAATCCCGTGAGCTTATCGGCTAGCCTAACGTTACCGTCTGATGTGGCAGGCTACACAGCCAAAGTATTCGTTTGGGACGGAACGGATCTGCAAACGTCTCGCTTGCAGCCACTTAGCGGAGTAGCCCAATTGACAAGCGTGCCAGGGATTCCAGCGGGAATAACCGCTGCGCCGGCTGCCGATATTCCTCAGATTGAGATTGCATGGCAATCATCGCCTGAGGCGGCCAGCTATGATTTGGAGATGGATGGAACCACGATCAGCAACGTAACTAGCCCGTTCGTACATCAGGGCTTGCTGTATGGCTCCACGCATTCTTACTCCGTGAGAGCAAAAAACAGCTCTGGCGTTAGTGCTTGGAGCAAAGCCATAAGCGCACAAGTAAATGCAGCCCCAGGTACGGCAACCCGTCTGATAGAGCCGTTTAGTTTAGGCGATGTCACCTTGCAGGACAGTATCTTTACAAAGCTTAGAGATAGCGAATATTTATATCTCGATGGTTACAGCTTGGATAAATTGTTGTTTGCTTTCCGTGCGGCTGCCGGACTTGATACCAAAGGGGCAACCGCAATGGGAGGCTGGGATTCTGCAGCAGGCAAACTAAGAGGCCATTCTACAGGTCACTTCTTGTCTGCATTCGCTCAGGCTTATGCCAGCAGCGGCGAGGCCAAATGGAAAACGAAGATTGACTACATGATCGACGAGTTGGCAAAAGTACAGGATGCACTGGCCACTCAACCGAATGGCATGGAGAAATCAAATCTCGGCAAAAGCAATCCATCCTTAGTTGGCAATAACAGTCCCGGTTATTTGAGTGCGTATGGGGAATGGCAATTCATTTTGTTAGAAAATGGTGCTGTGTACAACGGAACCGAAACCGATTTTAATACGATTTGGGCTCCTTACTATACGCTGCACAAAATTATGGCGGGCTTATTGGACTGCTACAAAGCGACTGGAAACGCCAAGGCGTTGAACATTCTTGTTAAAATGTCGGATTGGGTGGATGGCCGTTTGACCAAGCTGCCGCAATCCACGCTTAACAGCATGTGGGGCCGATACATTGCCGGCGAGTTTGGCGGTATGAACGAAACGCTGGCTGAAATCAGCGCAATAACCGGCAATACGAAGTATTTGGGGACAGCAAAACTATTTGACAATTCCAAGCTGTTTACGCCAACTGCAAACAATCAAGATACGTTAAACGGCCTTCATGCCAACCAGCATATTCCGCAAATTATTGGCGCTTTGAAGGTGTATGATCGAACTAACGATCCTTCATATTATCAAGTAGCCAGCAATTTCTGGGGCATGGTTACGAAGCATCGCCAGTTCAGCAACGGAGGCAGCGGTGTCGGCGAGTTGTTCAAGGAATCCGACAAAATCGCTTCGTATATTCTGGAAGGCGGCAATAGCAAAAACAGTCAGGCCGAGGATTGCGCTACGTATAACATGCTCAAGTTGACAAGAGAGCTGTTCTTCCATAATCCGGATGCGAAATATATGGACTATTATGAAAGAGGTCTCTATAACGGCATTCTTGCTTCCAAGGATCAAAGCGCATCGAACAGCGGCGTTGTGTATTTCATGCCTCTGGGGCCGGGCAGCACGAAGGGCTATGGCCGCACGAGCTTTACCTGCTGTGCAGGAACCGGGTTGGAAAGCCAAACGAAATATCAGGATTCCATCTATTTCCGCTCGAATGATAAGAAATCGTTATATGTTAACTTGTATATGCCTTCAACGTTGAATTGGACGGAAAAAGGGATATCCATCGTACAAACAACCAACTTCCCAAGTGAAGAAGGCAGCACACTTACTGTGAAGGGCAGCGGACAGTTGGATATCAAGCTTCGTGTGCCATATTGGGCTGTCAACGGCTTCACTGTCAAGGTCAATGGGGTTGCGCAAAATGTGACAGCCACACCAAGCACGTATGTCACCCTGAGCAAAGTATGGGCTAACAACGATAAGATCGAAATCGCTATGCCTTACAGTTTGCGAATTGAAAAAACACCGGACGATCCATCGATGGGCAGCATTTTCTATGGACCTCTCTTAATGGTTGGCAAAAGCACCAGCACCAAGTTTATTGACTTGAATCTGAAGGAAAGCAATCTTTCCCAATCGATTACGCCGGTAGCAGGCACACCTCTGAACTTTACTACGAATGGGATTACGCTGGTTCCGATGTACACCGCCTATAATTTCGCTTATCACGCTTATTTCAAATTAACTCTGCAATGAGTTTTCCAGAAGGAGGGGAAAGTGTGTCAAAACGAATCATTTCTGTTATCACGACCTTAGCTGTGCTCATCTGCATGCTGGCAATCGTTCCATTGGCGGCAGCCGAAACATCAGCACAGATTAATCATGTTGAGACGAAGGTAGACGCAGCAGCGCAAGTGGTCACATTCCAAGGGGATATCAGTCTGGGCAAGGGAAAAGATGTTACGATTATGGTAGCGAATCCGCTTGGTCAACTGGACTATTTGAACCAAACCGTCAGCGGATCTGATGGGAAGTTCGCCTTTACGTATAAACCAACCAGCGCTATGGAAGGTACGTACACGGTCAAAATAGGCGGCGAAGGAGTGAATCTTCCATACTCCGGAAGTTTCCAACTCTTAAATACGGCGCCAGTGTCAGCGACATTGACAGGGCCGGCCTCGGTTACAGGCGGTCAAGGATTAGATTTGAAACTTGGCGTTAGCAATTCTCCGTCGAAGTTCTCCATTCTAAATGTCGTCCTGAATTATGACCCGAATCATTTGCAATTTGAAACGGTGACCGATCATGGACATATCTCCTTGGCGGAAGCAGCGATTAGCTCGCTGAAAGCGAACTTTAACGTGCTTGTGACAGGTGTAAAGCCTGACAAGGGGCAAATTCTAATCATCATGTCCAGCATCGGAGCGGGCAATGAGGTGTCTGGCGGTGAGCTTGTGGCTGTGCATGCGAAGGCAAAATCCGTATCCTCTTCGGTGAGCAGCAGTGTGTACTTGTCCGATGCAGCCGTTTCATCTGAGGGATCTCAGATCGATTTGGCCGGAGCTTCATTGGCGCTTCAAATCCAACCTTTGAACAAAGAGGCATTGAACGCTTTGATTCAAACAGCTCAGAGCAAGCATGATGGGGCTGTAGAGGGCACTCAGGCCGGTCAATATCCGTCCGGTTCCAAAAATGTGCTGCAGCTCGCTATTAACAACGCCAAAGCTGTAGCAGATAACGCTTCGGCAACAGAAGCGGAAGTGCAAGCGGCTGTGAGCAGCTTGGATGCTGCATTGCGCACATTCATCCTTTCGGAGAATCCTTCCAATCCGGATCCGGGCCAAGTGGACAAAGCAGCGCTGAACACGGCGATTGTCAGTGCCGAGAGCAAGCTGAATGCCACGGTCACAGGAACTAAAGTCGGACAGTATGCAAGTGAATCCAAAACCGCCTTGCAGGCAGCGATTGCGAGCGCCAAAGCGGTATACGACAATTCCTCCGCTACGCAAGCCCAAGTGGATGCAGCGAAAGAGGAAATGGATGCGTCACTGCAAGCGTTCGTGAACAGCATTATTACTTTGGTTCCAGGTGAAACGAAAATTACGATTAAAGACTTGTCCGTCATCGCTAAGTACTACGGTACGACTTCTGCCGATGCGAACTGGAGTCAAATTGAGAAAGCGGACATCTTCGGCACCGGCAAGATCGATATTCAAGTACTTGCAGCAGTGGCAAGAATGATCATTGACGAGTGGCTTTCAGAAGATTAAGTTTCTCGCATTAACAGGTTTGTTCTAAAATTGTAAAATTAAGGCTGGCGGCAGAGCGGTTGTCGTCAGCTTTCATTTTTTGTTGGTAATTTACAAAATATCCCATTCCTTTATTTAGGGTAAGCATTACGCCATAGTATTCTCAAATTGATGAAAAATATAGGGATACCCCATTCATATTTCAAATGCAAAAGGGCAATGTTAAAAACAAGCGTACATCCTTGATGAAAGAAGGCGAACAACCATGCTGCGAATGCTTGGGAAGCTATTTTTGAAGCTGCTGTTAAACGGTGTTTTTATCGTTCCTCTTTTGATGTATCTAACACAAGCTACACTGGTTGAGGCGATATTTGCCACGTATACGTTTTCGCTTATGTCTTATATTGCAGTCGATCAACTGCTGTTAAGAGTCACCAACAATGGGGCTGCTACTTTAGCCGATATAGGTATGGCTTTTGTTTTCTTTTGGCTGGTAGAACAATACTTCTTCCATTGGTCTTTAAACTTTACGAATGTAGCGATCGTTGCATTGGTGTTCGGCATTATCGAGTTCTTTATGCACAGCTATTTTCAAAAGGACAGAGGCAGACTTGATCGGCATAGTTTTAGCGATAACTAACGTATAGCGTCTACATGAAAGGGATTTGAGCTCTGGAGGTTGCCGAAGCTCCTCCGGAGACAAGTGTCGAAGCAGAAGCGCCGCGGCCAAGGGGAATCCCGTTTAGGGGTTGACGCAATTACATATCTTGTTTATAGTGTTTGTATACCTATACGGGTATACGTAATAATCGTGGTGATAAAGGTGGTGTAAAAAAGAATTCTCATATAACAAAATAGCTAGAAGCTTTTTTTTTGCTCTTTTATATACCCCCATGGGTATTAGATGAGTCATTTAAAGGAGGGAACCAGACATGAACGAAAATCAAATACAAGGCATAACCGCGGCTAGTTTAGCTCAAAAGGTCCTAAGCCCTACTCCTGTTTTTATTTTAGATGTTCGTAATGAAAATGATTTCAACGATTGGAAAATCGAAGGCAAGAACGTCACGATTCGCAACGCGCCCTATTTCGAGCTGCTGGATGGGGTAGATGAGATTGCTGATCAAATCCCGGATGACCAAGAAGTTGTGGTTGTTTGCGCGAAAGAGGGCTCGTCCAAGTTTGTGGCGGAACAGTTGATCGAGGGTGGCAAACGAAATATCGCTTATTTGATTGGCGGCATGAAATCCTGGAGCGAGCATCTGGAGCCTGTGAAAATTGCCGACTTGCAAGAGGGGGGAGCGCTGTACCAATTCAAGCGGTTAGGGAAAGGATGCTTGTCTTACATGATCATTTCAAGCGGCGAAGCCGCAGTTATTGATGCGGTTCGTACTACCGCGGTATTCGAGGATTTTGCGAAGGAAAATCATGCCGTCATCAAACATACCGTGGATACGCATCTACATGCCGATCATATCTCGGGCGGCCGGCAATTAGCCGAGGCAGCGGGAGGATCTTACTGGCTTCCGCAAAAAGATGCGGCAGAGGTTATATTCCCCTACGAGAAGCTGGAAGAAGGCAGCTCTCTTGTTGTTGGCCGTACGAAAGTCGAGATCCAGCCGATCTATTCGCCGGGTCACACGATTGGAAGCACATCGCTCCTTATTGATAATAAATATTTGCTTTCCGGCGATATTTTATTCGTGAAGTCGATTGGCCGCCCTGATTTGGCTGGGAAAGTGGAAGACTGGGTCACAGACCTGAGAACGACTTTGTATGAGCGATATAAACAGCTATCCGACGATTTGATTGTGCTTCCTGCCCATTTTGGCAAGATCGAGGAATTAGGTGACAGAGGGCAGGTGACAGCACGACTAGGTGATTTGTATAAGCAGAATCCGGGTTTAAACATCTACAGTGAAGATGAGTTCAGACGTACCGTTACTGAGAATTTGCCGCCACAACCGAACGCCTATCAGGAAATACGTCAAACGAACATGGGGCGAATAGATCCGACATTGGAGGAGCAGCGTGAAATGGAAATTGGACCCAACCGTTGTGCCGTTCATGATGACAAAACAAAAGAGACGAGATTCCCTCATACCGCTACGAATGACGAGATACATGCCAGAGCGGAAGCGGGAGAGAAGCTCAATATCCTGGATGTAAGAGAGCCCGCTGAATATGCTTTCGGACATATACCCGGGGCCATCTCGCTCCCCTTAGGGGAACTTGAAGAAAAGATGCCGCAGCTTGATCCGCATAAGGAATATTACGTGATATGCCGCAGCGGAAACCGTAGCGATATGGCATGTCAAATGCTAGCAGCGCGAGGTTTTACAAGGATCAAGAATGTAATGCCAGGTATGTCGCAATGGGAACATGACATAGAGCAGGACTAACGGAATTTTCAAATCATAAGGAGGATTATAAAATGGCAGATTTAATTGTTGACGCAAAAGGATTGGCATGTCCAATGCCGATTGTCAAAGCGAAAAAGGGGATCGATTCGTTGGCATCGGGTCAGGTTATGGAGCTGCAAACGACGGATAAAGGGTCGATGAGCGATTTTCAGGCATGGGTCAACCGGACGCAGCACGAACTTCTGGAAGCCAAAGAAAAAGACGGGATTTTCACTTTTCTTGTTAAAAAGGGGTAAGAAGAAGCATGGGAGATAGTCAGGAGAAAACAACGATTGTTCTATTTAGCGGTGAATTGGATAAAGCCATTGCCGCATTTATTATCGCGAACGGAGCTGCCGCTTATGATCATGAAGTCACGATTTTCTTTACTTTTTGGGGACTGAACGTGCTTCGTAAAGAGGAGAGCATAGCGGTCAAAAAAGGCTTTCTGGAGAAAATGTTTGGTAAAATGATGCCTCGCGGCACGGAAAAGCTTGGACTTTCGAAAATGAATTTCGGCGGCATGGGCCCCAAAATGATTAAACATGTCATGAAAAAGCATCGAGCGTTGTCCTTGCCGCAATTAATCGAGTTAGCTCAAGAGCAGGGCGTTAAGCTGGTTGCTTGTACGATGACAATGGATTTGCTCGGCTTGCAGCAGGAAGAGCTGCTTGATGGCATTCATTATGCAGGTGTGGCGGCGTATTTGGGTGATGCTGCTGATGCTAAAGTCAATCTATTCATTTGACCTTTGGTTCTACTGCCCTTCCTATTGTTTTCTCGGACTTCATCAGCAATAATATACCTATACAGGTATAATGAAAGGAAGGCCGCATATGAAATACGATGACGATGTCAAAAAGAGATTAAAGCGCGTGGAAGGACAAATTCGCGGCGTTTTGAAAATGATGGAGGAAGAACAGGATTGTAAGGACGTGGTCAGCCAAATTTCCGCTGTCAGAAGCGCCGCTGATAAAGCGATTGCCTATATCGTTGCGGTCAACTTGGAGCAATGTATCCTTGAAGAGAAGGCGGCCGGACGCGATTCGAGCATGATGGTCAAACAGGCTGTCGAATTGTTAGTGAAAAGCCGCTAGAGGGGAAGAGGTTATGGCATGGATTTTAGAACCATTTTTAATATCGTGGCGTTAGCGTTTTTAGTCTGGTTCATTTATTCCAGGTTTGCAAGCGTAAAAGGTTTAATTAATTTGGCGCCTGAACAATTTCAGGATGCAATCAAAGGGAAGAGCGGTTCTATTCTGATTGATGTGCGTGAACCTAACGAAGTCAAGCAGGGCTTCATCCCAGGGGCGGTCAATATACCATTATCCCAACTGAAACAACGGATGGGTGAAATTCAAAAAAGTGATCGTGTATACCTATATTGCCGCAGTGGAATGAGGAGCAAACAAGCAGCCCGAATTTTAAAAAGGAATGGTTTTAACGAATTATCTCATTTACAGGGCGGGATTATGTCTTGGCCAGGAGAGTTAACCAAATAAACAAAAAATCATTAGCCCTTGCGGTTAATGATTTTTTTATTACTCAGCAGTATGAATCGTATAAGCGGCAGCCTCTTATTTTGGGTATTTTACGAGCCGATGCCTCTTTTTCGTGTGCCTTTTGGCATGTAGGATAAATTGGAATTGACAGATCGCTCTTGGGGAGTAAAATAAACAGAGTGAATCGATAATGATAATCAATATTATGGTTTTCTTGTTTGGGAAAATTCTCAAGTTGGGTGTGATGGAAGTGCGGAAATTTCTGATTACCGGTTGGATGGCTCTCATTTTGCTGCTGTCTCTTCCTATTTCGGTAAGTGCTAATGGGGAAGAAGATCTGAAGAAAGCGGATCTGAACATACAACAAGCCATTCAATTAGCGCAGAGCGGTAAAGTTGAGGAAGCATCGAAGCTGTTTGATGTCTTTCAAACAACCTGGCTTACGATAGAAGATGGCATTAAAGTAACCTCGCTGGCGGCTTATCAAAAGATTGAACAAGCAATGGGAGAAGTCTCCTTTGCCACGTTGAAGCAGCCTGTTGATCAAACTAAGCTAACGAATACGTTGAAAGATTTGCATGAATTAAATGACAGCTTCATATCCGGTAAGCTGGATGTTTTCGGCAAGGTGGCGCAAAGTTCCGAGAAAATCACGATCGCGTCTTTGGTTACATTGCTTGAAGACGTACAGGGCCAACTGAAGCAGAGCGATGTTGAAGGAGCAAAAGCCAACATTCAGAAGCTCCGGAGCTCATGGCTTGACATCGAAGGCATTGTCCTGACACAGTCTTCAGGGGTATATACCTTAATGGAAAGAGATATGGTTACAGCCTATGCGCTGCTCAGCGCAGAACCGGTTAAGTCGAAGGAAGCCGCGATAACCGTTGACCGTATGCATGAAGCGCTTGGACCGTTGGCAGGAAAAACAAGCTATTCGATGCTTGATGCCACGACCATTTTGTTAAGAGAAGGACTCGAAGCTCTGCTTGTCGTTATTGCCTTGCTAGGGTTTTTGACCAAAGCAGGCCATGCGGATAAGAAGCGCTGGATTTGGTATGGTGTAGCGGGAGGCTTATTCATTAGTATCTTGTTAGGCATTATCGTTCAGCAGTTGTTTTCAACAAGCGCTTTTGGCAACAACAACTTCCTAATTGCCGGTTGCACAGGGATTTTTGCAGCCCTAATGTTGGCTTATATGAGTTACTGGCTTCACAGTAAATCTAATATTTCCAATTGGCAGCAATACATACGTAATCAAAGCGTAAAAGCGCTAGCGACAGGAAGCCTCTTTTCTCTTAGTCTGTTGGCTTTTCTAGCTGTATTTCGCGAGGGGACAGAAACGGCGCTTTTCATGATCGGGATGGCCTCATCCATTTCGATATCCTCTTTGGTGGGCGGCATTCTAATCGGAGTTGGGATCTTAGCAGTCGTTGCTTTCTTGATCTTGAAAATCGGAATGAAGGTGCCGATGCGTCCTTTCTTTTTAATCTCGAGCGTGTTCGTTTTCTATCTCTGTTTTAAATTTGCCGGTATGGGAGTGCACGGCTTGCAACTGGCAGGGTACCTGCCTGCGACAACGGCATCGTGGCTGCCAAGCTGGGAGTTCGTTGCTTTGTACCCAACGCTTGAGAGTGCGATACCTCAGTTCGTCCTTCTTATTTGTGCACTGGTTGCCGTACTCATAGATGCTCGCAAAACGATGCAATTTAGGAAAACAGCTTTAATCATAAAAGAAAATCAAACCCCGGAGGGAATATCCTAATGAACAAACATAAACAATTTATTATTTTACTGGCAGCAGTTGCACTTGTTGCGACTGGATGCAGCAAAGGCTCAACGGCACCATCTTCAACAACGAGCGCAGCTCCTGCTGCAAGCCCGACTCCGAACGTAAGCAAAGTACCGGCAAAAGAAGGAGCGGCAGCTTTTCTAAAGACCATCGATGGGGTAAAAGGACAACTGGATCAAAAGCAAGTTAGCGATCCTAAGAAAGTATCCTCTTCCTTAGTGGCTGAGTGGGCAAGCTTTGAGGATGAGGTTAAGCTGAAATACCCTGAATTGTATGTAAAAGTCGAGAAGTTTTTAACGCCGTTAGAAGCCGGATTAACACAAGATAAGCTCGACTATGCGCTGTTGGGGCAGCTGAATGACAGCTTGAAAGGTGCGCTGGCAGAGCTAAGCACTTCATTCAATGAAAATAAAGGCGCAGTAAACGAAGCGGCAATTGCAGGCTCGCAAGCTTTGCAAGAGGCTGCAAAAGCGTATAATAAATATGTACAAGAACAAGGCAACCAAATGGTCACACTGTTGGAGCAATTAAACGCGGCAGTGAAAAGCGGGGATTTGAAAAAAGCGCAGGAAGCGTACGTTGCCGCCCGGATGCCTTATGAAAGAATCGAGCCTGTCATCGAGAAGTTCAAAGAGCTTGATGGCGTAATGGACGCGCGCGTTGACGATTTCAAAGATGAGAAAGATCCTGAATTTACAGGTTTCCACCGTATTGAGAACTTGCTATTCGTTCAAAAGTCAACTAAAGATGCAGAGCCGTTCGCTGCACGATTGCTCGAAGATGGCAAGAAAATGCAGCAAAGCATTGCTGCAACGAACATTGAAGCCGCAGATTTTGTTACGGGCGTAGGCGAGCTGATGGAAGAAGCGCAAACGACGAAAATTACCGGTGAAGAAGAGCGTTGGAGCGGAGCGACGGTTCCTGTCATCAGAGCCAATGTCGAAGGCGCTCAGAAAATTTATGATCTTGTCAAAGAAGAATTGAAGAAGAAAGATGCTGCGCTTGACGAGAAAATCAGCAAAAGCCTATCGAGCGTTATCGAGGCTATGAACTCCTTATCGCCAGTGGGAGCAACATGGAACGATTTTGGGAAAGTCGAGCAAGCGAAGCAAGTGGATTTGAAAAATAAATTGGAAGCACTGGCGGAACCGCTTGTAAAAATGCCTGGAACATTGGGGCAATAATCCGCAAAGGGGTATGACATTGTCATGGGAGATAAAATAAATCGTCGTACGTTTCTAGGGATGACAGCCGCCGGTGCCGCCGGCTTGATACTCGGTGAATTCATGGGTAAAGAGCGGGAGCCCGAACTCGTAGCGCCTGTGACCACACAAGCGGCTAACGATGAAAGTAAAGCGGAGCTGGTACCTTTCTACGGTGCTCATCAAACCGGCGTCGTAACTCCGCAGCAAAACTTTGCCAATGTTGCCGCATTCGATATAACGACTGACGACCGGAAGCAGCTGCAGGAATTATTCAAGACTTGGACGGAAATGGCAGCTACCTTGATGGCGGGCAAGCCACTAGCTGAAGAGCCTCAAGAGGGCAAATTTCCTCCGATCGATACCGGAGAGCAAATCGGCCTGAGCACAGGTAAGCTGACCTTAACTTTTGCTGTTGGCGCAACCTTTTTTGAAAAAGAAGGAAAGGACCGCTTCGGACTCCAATCGCGCAAGCCTCAAGGTTTGACGGAAATGCCGATTTTCCATAAAGACTCTCTGCAAGAGCAGTTGACGCACGGGGACATTGTCATTCAAGCCTGTTCCGACGATCCGATGGTGTGTTTCCATGCCATTCGGAATTTAGCTAAAGCGGCGCGCGGCGTTGCTCATTTGAGATGGCAGCAAACCGGCCAATTAGGGATCAAATCCGATGGCACCAAACGTAATTTGTTCGGTTTCAAAGACGGTACGAACAACCCCGCGCTTAACGACGATTCTTTTATGAAAAATAACGTTTGGCTTGACGGTGCTGACGGAACTCCATGGCTTGCCGGAGGAACGTTTATGGTCGTCCGCCGCATTAACATGCGGATCGAAACGTGGGATCAGCAGCCGTTCACGAATCAGGAGCAAATCATCGGCCGTCAAAAGGTTTCAGGTGCGCCGATGGATGCTCAGAAAGAATTCGATCAACCGAATTTCGCCCAAGATGCCAATGGAGATAAAACGGCTCTGGATTCGCATATCCGGCTTTCCAATCCGAGAGACGGAGAGAAGTCGGAGCGTGAACGGATTCTTCGCCGGGGCTATAATTTCATGGAGAATTTGGATAGCGTAGGAAGAATGAATGCAGGGCTATTATTCGTATGTTTCAACAAAAACTTGCAAACGCAGTTTGAATCTATTCAAAAGCGGTTGGCAAACCCCAAAAAACCCGATCAAATGCTAGCTTATACCGTGACGACCGGCGGAGGCTATTTCGCGGTTCTTCCGGGTGTAACAGGCCCAGGTACTTATTTGGGACAAAATTTATTCGGATAACCGGCTATGATATGAAACGAGAGACAGATGTCTTTCGTTTTTTTATTTGCAGAGAGATTTCTCATAATATTTTCATCATTTATCATTATAATAGAGTGAATGGTGCATTTCTTGGGGGAGGGTGTGATCGGGCATGAGTAAATTAGTAGTCTCCATACTCGTCGTTCTTTTCGTGTATACAATCTTGCCTACACTTATGGTCCGCAGCATGGGTCGATTCGGCGTGAATGGCAGGGGGAAGAGAACGAACGGGATAGCTCTTACATTCGATGATGGTCCTGATCCTGAGTATACCCCTCAGCTGCTTGATCTTTTGCAAACATTTCAAATAAAATCGACCTTTTTTGTGCTCGGATCTAAGGCGGAGAAATACCCGGAACTGATCGTTCGAATGCACAAGGAAGGGCATTTGATCGGGATTCATAATTATGAGCATTGGGCGAATGCGTTAATGACGCCAAAGAAAGTCAGGCGGCAGCTGGACGACTCGGTAACGGCTATCGAAAATATCATAGGTGTGAAACCAGTTTACTATCGTCCGCCGTGGGGAATTATTAATATATTTGATTTGTTATTATTGAAAAGATTTCGATTAGTCTTATGGTCGCTGATGGTCCGTGATTGGAGCAGCAGAGGAGGAAAAGAAAGAATCAAATACAGACTTCAGAAAAATTTGAAGCATACCGATATTATCGTTTTGCATGATAGCGGGCAGACGTTTGGCGCTGATCATAATGCTCCGATGTATATGCTGGAAGCATTGGGCGAATTTTTGGAAGAATGTACGCGGCGAGGGTTCACCTTTCTGCGCGTCGATAAAAAACTGGATAAGGTTTAACCTGAAAGGATATTTGATTAATGAATTTGAACATGCAGCTTAGTCGTGCATTATTGATAAGTCTTTTAAGTGCAATCTGTTTTGGAGCTATAGCGTTGTTGGTAAATGGTGAAAAGTTGGTTCAATTCGATCGTTCGATCATTTCATATGTTCAAGGCATGGAGCATCCGCTTCTTACGAGTATCATGAAATTTTTCACTTTCATAGGCGGAGGGTATCCGGTTGTCGTTATTACGATCGTTATTATATTTTTTCTGTACAAGGTCCTGCATCATCGAAGAGAACTGATTTTATTTCTGTGGGTCGTCATCGGATCGGCGCTTTTAAACGAAACTTTAAAGCTTATTTTCGGGCGCGCCAGACCAACGATACACCGCATCGCCGAAGCAACCGGCTTTAGCTTTCCCAGCGGGCATTCCATGGCTGCTTTTAGTTTATACGGCGTTGTCGCTTTCTTGCTTTGGCGGCATATCGCAACGCGACTCGGCCGCGGAATACTTATTCTAGTCAGCGTCGCGATGATCCTGGCCATAGGAGTCAGCCGAATTTATCTTGGCGTACATTATCCAAGCGATGTGATTGGAGGCTTCTTAGCCAGCGGGAGTTGGCTAGCTGTTTCTATTTGGTTTTATCAGCGGTATCAGGAGAAACGATACGAAGCAAGAGTTAAATAAGCATCTTTGCTAAGGTGATTATGTATGCAGGGAGATCTCTTACAGGATCTCCCTTCTTCAATTAAATGGCGGCGAATCGAATGATTCTAATAAGCAGAAGTCTTCTAAGCACGACAATTCCCCTGTTGTTCATAGTATGGAATTAGTCAAATTCGCAATTGGAGTCCGGGTTGTCGCGGGCCATATTTTCGACTTGCTTGCAGGGACGTTTAAGATTATGATGGATTTGTAGATAGAGGTGAGACCATGCCTATTATTCAAGCGCTGGACAGAGCACTTAAGATTTTGGATTTATTCGACGAGCATACGACAGAGCTGAAAATTACAGAAATCAGCGCGAGGATGGAGCTTCACAAGAGTACGATTCACTCGTTATTGAAAACGCTTCAGCTGCACGGTTACATCCATCAAGATGCGGAAACAGGCAAATACAAGTTAGGGCTGAAGCTTGTAGAAAAGGGTCAGCTCATGCTGCAAAGCTTGGACATCCGAACTGCTGCGCGAAAGCATTTGGCTGCTTTGTCAGAACAGACCGGCCAAACGACCCATCTCGTCATTCTGGATGGCAAAGAAGGCGTATATTTGGATAAGGTCGAGGGGGAAAAGGCGGCAATCCGGTATTCCCGAATAGGCCGTAGAATTTCTCTTCACAGCAGCGCGGTAGGCAAAGTACTGACAGCTTTTAGAACGAAGGAAGAGATCGATTCGCTTCTTCGTGATTACCGGTTCTCCAAGATGACTGAAGCAACGATCACGGATAAGGATGCTTATCTTCACGAGCTGAATCAGGTAAGAGAGCAAGGGTATTCGATTGACAATGAGGAGAACGAACCGGGCGTTCGGTGCGTGGCGGCTCCCGTTTTCCAGTATAACGGCTCGGTTGCGGCTGCGATTAGCCTATCAACATTAGTTTCAACGGTAGATGATGCATTGTTGAAGCAGTATATTGCTCTTCTTAGGCAAGAAGCGGCAACGATTTCACAGACCCTGGGGTTTCGGCACGTTTTGTAAAGCATGTCGAGTCCAGGCATTTTTAATCGCAATATTTGAGAACCTAGTTTTATAATATAAAACAAATAAGAGGAGTTAGCAATCTATGAGAATTATCCGTTTTGTACATGAAGGCTCTGTTCAGCTAGCCGCCGTGAATGACAACGACCAAATTTTTGCCCTGCCGCAAAGCGATTTTCTAGCCTTGATCAAGGAAGCAGACGACAGGAAGCTCTCACCTCTTCAATTGGTTTTCCAAACTATCGAAAATAGTAAAGCGCTTTCAACTGCGTTGAATCAGCTCCAGCTTCTCGTTCCGGTTGAAGCGCCGGAAGTGTGGGCTGCCGGGGTTACTTATGAGCGAAGCCGGGATGCGCGGAATTACGAGGCGACTGAGGGCAGGCTCGATGCTGCGACATTTTACGATAAAGTGTATGATGCCGTACGTCCGGAAATTTTCTTCAAATCGACGGCTGCGCGCACGGTAGGTCCGGGCGGCAGCGTGCAGCTCCGAAGCGATTCCGTGTGGCAGGTGCCGGAACCGGAACTTGGGCTCGTTCTGAACGCATATGGCGAAATCATCGGATATACGATCGGCAACGATATGAGCTGCCGGGATATTGAAGGCGAGAATCCGCTCTATCTGCCTCAAGCTAAGGTATGGAAGCGTTCCTGCTCATTGGGACCCGCAATCCGCTTAGCCGAAACGGTAGACAATCCTTACAGCTTGCAGATTGCCAGCCGAATTTATCGCAATGGGGAGCTAGCCGTTGAGGGAACGGCGAATACAAGCCAGCTCAAACGGAAGCTGGAGGAATTGACCGAATTTTTGATGCGGGATAATGAATTGTTTGACGGAACAGTGCTGCTGACGGGGACGTGCATTGTCCCGCCGAACGAGTTTACACTTGCTCATGGAGACAGGATCGAAATTGAGATTTCCGGAATCGGAACTCTGATCAATCAAGTCATAGGTGCAGGAAGCTAATTAACATTTTTAAATTATCATACATTCAAGGAGGAATTAATATGACATCCGTATTTGTCGGAGGACAAACGTATTTGAATTATTTGAACGGGGAGTGGCGTCCGGCTGCTACAGGGCAAACCGTTCCAAGCATGAATCCTGCAAGAAAAAGCGAAGTCGTAGGCTATGTGCAGTCATCTTCATTGGAAGATTTGAACCAAGCGGTTGCGTCCGCGAAAGCGGCGCAGCCTGGCTGGAGAAAGCTGCCCGGCTCAGTCAGAGGCGATTACTTGTTTAAAGCGGCCAATGCGCTGGAAAGACGCATCGATGAAATCGCGGAGACGATGACACGTGAAATGGGCAAAACGCTCCCGGAAGCCAAAGGGGAAACGGCACGGGGAATTGCCATCCTGCGCTATTATGCCGGTGAAGGGATGCGGAAGATCGGGGACGTCATTCCGTCCACGGACAGCGAAGCGCTGATGTTTACGACCCGTGTGCCGCTAGGCATTGTTGGCGTGATTTCACCATGGAATTTCCCTGTGGCGATTCCGGTATGGAAAATGGCTCCTGCCTTAATCTATGGCAATACGGTTGTGCTGAAGCCGGCTCAGGAGACGGCCGTGACGGCTGCTAAAGTCGTGGAATGCCTGGCGGAAGCGGGGCTTCCTGCGGGGGTTTTGAATTTGGTGACGGGCAGCGGATCCGTTATCGGGCAAGGTTTAGCCGAACATCCGGACGTAAACGGAATTACATTTACCGGCTCCAACCAAGTCGGCAAACGGGTGGGTCAGGCGGCATTAGCCAGAGGAGCGAAATATCAGCTTGAGATGGGCGGCAAAAATCCGATCATCATCGCTGCCGATGCCGATCTGGATTTGGCGGTTGACGCCACGATCTCCGGCGGAATCCGGTCGACTGGGCAGAAATGTACAGCCACAAGCCGGGTCATCGTGCATCGTGATGTATATGAATCTTTTAAAGAAAAGCTGCTGAACAAATTAAAAGGTTTAACCGTGGGACACGGCCTGGATGCCGGTACGTGGCTCGGCCCTTGCGCCAATGAAAATCAACTGCATACCGTGCAATCCTACATTCAAAAAGGGATCGAGGAAGGAGCCGAGCTGTTGTTCGGCGGCGCATCCCCGGATGATCCGGACCTCGCCGAAGGCTTCTATATTCAGCCTACGGTGTTCGATAAAGTAACACCGGAGATGGCGATTGCCCGGGAAGAAATATTCGGCCCGGTCCTTGCGCTGATTCAGGTCGAATCGCTGGAAGAAGCTATTCAAGTGGCTAATGATTCGGATTACGGTCTGAGCGCTTCCATTTATACGCAAAGCATTAGTCATATTCTGGCGTTTATTCAAGATATGGACGCCGGTCTGGTAAGAATCAATGCCGAGACAGCCGGGGTGGAGCTTCAGGCGCCGTTCGGCGGCATGAAGCAGTCCAGTTCGCATTCGCGCGAACAAGGCCAGGCGGCCATTGAATTTTTCACCTCGATCAAAACGGTCTTTCTTAAAGCGTAAGCGTATTTCGTGGGCTATGAAACCTGGTTCGGAAGGGTGAAGGTGGATGACAGAGCAATTACAATCGATTATGACAAGTGAAAATAACGATTTGTATCAGATTCATACGCACGCACAGGGCCCGCAAGGCTCATTGCCGCTATCCAAAGAAATGCTGCTGCATGCTCCAAGCGGAGATTTGTTCGGGCTGACCCAAAATGTGGGGATGGGCTGGAAGCCTTCTCGTTTGAAAGGCAAACAGTATCTTTTGTTGAGCACGCAAGGAGGCATACGCAAGGAAGACGGCAGTCCCGTTGCCCTTGGCTATCACACCGGCCACTGGGAAGTCGGCCTGCTGACGCAGGCTGCGGCTGAGGTGATCGCAGGCAGCGGGGGAGTTCCTTTTGCCGGCTATGTGAGCGACCCTTGCGACGGCAGGTCCCAGGGGACGGAAGGGATGTTCGACTCGCTTCCGTACCGCAACGATGCAGCGATCGTTTTCCGGCGGCTCATCCGCTCATTGCCGACGCGCAAAGGCGTGCTCGGTGTGGCAACCTGCGACAAGGGACTGCCCGCCATGATGATTGCGCTGGCCGGCATGCACGAGCTCCCTTGCGTCATCGTGCCCGGCGGGGTGACTTTGCCGCCGACGGAAGGCGAGGATGCCGGGAAAATCCAAACCATCGGCGCAAGGTATGCCAGTGGCGAAATCAGCCTGGAAGACGCCGCCGATCTGGGCTGCCGGGCTTGCGCCACACCGGGGGGAGGGTGCCAGTTTCTTGGCACGGCGGCTACTTCGCAGGTGGTTGCAGAAGCAATGGGCATGACGGTGCCCCATGCAGCGCTGGCTCCATCTGGCCAGCCCGTCTGGGAGGAGATGGCAAGGCAGTCGGCCCGCGCCATGATGACGCTGGAGGAGAAAGGGATCCGGATGAAGGATATTGTGACCGAAGCGTCCATCCACAATGCGATGGTTGTGCATGCGGCCTTTGGCGGATCGACCAATTTACTGCTGCATATCCCCGCTTTCGCCCATGCGGCGGGTCTGCCCGTGCCGACCGTGCAAGATTGGATTCGGATCAATAAAACCGTGCCTAGATTAGTCAGCGTTTTGCCGAACGGTCCGGAATATCATCCGACGGTGAGAGTGTTTCTGGCCGGAGGGGTGCCGGAAGTGATGCTGCATCTGCGGCGTTTGGGCGTACTGCAAGAACAAGCGTTAACCGTAACCGGCGAGACGCTGGGCACAGTGCTGGACTGGTGGGAAACGAGCGAGCGCCGGGGGCGGATGAGAAGCTTGCTTATGGAAATGGACGGCATCGATGCGGACAATGTCATTATGAGTCCGGAACGTGCCAAAGCGCGAGGATTAACCTCCACCGTTACGTTTCCTATGGGCAATTTGGCTCCGGAAGGATCGGTCATTAAATCGACGGCGATTGACCCCGCAACAGTCGGAGAAGATGGCGTTTACCGGCATCGGGGCAAAGCCAAGGTGTTTACCTCGGAGAAAGCGGCCATCAGGGCTATCAAGAACGGCGTCATTCAAGCCGGAGATATTATGGCGTTGATCGGGCGCGGACCATCGGGTACAGGGATGGAGGAAACCTATCAACTAACCTCGGCTCTCAAACATTTGCCGTTCGGCAAATATGTGTCTTTAATTACCGATGCGCGTTTTTCGGGGGTTTCCACGGGTGCCTGCATCGGCCATGTCGGACCTGAAGCGCTGGCCGGCGGTCCGATCGGCAAGCTGCGGGATGGCGATATGATCGACATCATGGTTAATCGCAACAGTTTGGAAGGGACGATCCACTTTGTGGGCGAAGGCGACGACGTGCTGACCCCCGAAGAAGGAGCCCGCGTGCTTGCTGCTCGCGACCCGCACCCGGAGCTTGCCGCCGACGAAAAACTTCCTGACGATACCCGTTTATGGGCTGCCTTGCAGTCTGTCAGCGGGGGAACTTGGGCAGGGAGCGTGTACGATGTAGAGCGGATTCTCGCCGTCTTGGAAGCGGGTAAGAAAGCTTTGGCCGAGCGGGTGAACTAGGCGAATGTCTGCGCTGGTGCGGGGGAATAGTCGACTGTCCGGCCGGTATCAGGTTAGAGCGGGCAGGTAGGGTAGGGTAACTACAGGGTTCTATTTTAGCAAAAGCAGCGCTTTGAGCGTGGGAGAGGGAACGAGTGTTCTCTATTTGGCAGCGGAGGACAGATATTTGATTGAAAGGTATCTATTAAGACCCTGTAGTTCCCCTTCACGGCGGGCGATCCTTGCGATCCTCCGGGGACGACTCCGAACGCTACTTCAAGCACAGCATGTTAGCCCACAGCTCCCCGCAATTCTGAGGGGGACCCGCTTACCCAGAGCGTCACAAAATACCGTCAGGAGAAAAGCTGCCTGACGGTATTTCTTTTTGCAGCCGCTGGAATATTATTGAAATTGCTCGTAATTTCACTTATAATCAGTATTAAGTATTACTAGTATTACTAGTTGCACAAGTGAATGGAGCTTATGGTAGACGTTGAGTGGAAGGAGGTCTTCTTTTTTTTAGATCGTTGCAGCTCAGTGAAGCATATTTCGCAATAAGAAATCCAGGAATAGGAGAGTGATCCATGTTGTTGAAAGCAAGTCTCCGGGGAGCGCTTAGTTTAAGTTTATGCCTTTCTTTGGTTTTAGGCTGGCTGCCTATGCCAGAGGCCAAAGGGGCAACAGCGGTAAGTGTGGTTGACTGGAACAATGAGAAGCAAGTCATGGACGGGCTTGGAGGTGCTTTTGCCTTTAATAAAGCCGCTGGCATCAAGCAAATTTATGACCAAGACCCGGTTGCCGGCCGTGAGCTCTTAGATTTGGTTTTTAGCCATGAGAAAGGAATCGGGCTTGATATCGTCCGTGTTAATCTTGGAGACGGCGGAATTGTAAACGCTGCCACAAAGGCCGAGTGGGGCAACCGCTTCTATGACGGTCCGACGGACACGATTTGGCCGGAGAAGAATGAAGGCTTCGTCTGGGATCAGCCGGACTGGGCGTCCCGCAAGGCGCAGTTTGACGAGTCGCAAGTCTGGATTATGAAGGAAGCGATGAATTATGGCGTCAAGACATTTTATGCCGACGCTTGGTCGCCTCCGTACTGGATGAAGACGAATAACAGCGTGCTGGGTCAGAGCGGTGCCAAATTAAAAGCGGAAAACTATCAGGATTATGCCGATTACCTCGTTCAATATGCAATTGGGTATAAGCGTGAATTCGGTATTGGGATTACCCATATCGGACCGGCGAATGAGTCTGAGGCGGCGCATGCATCCTATTCGGGATTCGTCATAACCGCAGCGGAATATAAAGATTTTATGCAAAATTATTTGGGACCGACGCTTCAGAAAGCGATCGATGGAGGTAAATTTGCGGAATTGGGCATGGCGCCTCCCGTGATCGTGGCTCCCGAGGGAACGAATTTGAACGCTTCGCTGAGTCTGGGGCGTCCAATGCTCGAGGATCCGGCATCCAGCAAATATGTAGGCGTATTCTCGACACACTTGTACGGAACTTCAAACTTCAATAACGGTCCGATTACTTCTACAGGCGCGGGCGGCGTATACCCGGATCTTTTGCGAAACTTCAAATTATGGCAAACGGAATTCATGACGCAGAACACGGCAAACTCTTCTGCTGCCGCCAATACGCAAATTTATGCGAATCAGACGATCACCGACGGTGTCCAATGGGCAAACCTGCTAACGAACATGTTTACAAGCGATCCTGGGTTCAACTCGTTTCTATGGTGGTGGCCGATTGGAAATAACGGTGCTGACGGTTCAGATTTGATTCGGTTAGCGACGACGGGTTCACCCCAAGGAAACGGCTCCACCGTTACAGGCTTGTACAGAGTATTTAAACGTTTATATACGTTTGGCAACTTCTCCCGATTTATTCACCCCGGCGATATTCGAATTGACGCTACCCGGGTCCCGGCGAAAGGGATGAACGTATCCGCTTATAAGAATCCTAAGAACAACGAATTTGCTATCATAGCCGTCAACAGCGGAACAGAGAATCAAACTGTAAGCTTCAAACTGGACAACTTTCCGGCAGGTACATCCTCCGTTGTGGGCTATCGCACGTCCGCCAGTGAAAATCAGAAGCTTCTTGATGCGATCGCTGTCACGGACGGATCTTTCCAGGCAAACATTCCGGCAAATTCCGTCATCACGTTTGTTCCCCGCAATGATCATAATCTTCCGGGGCTGACGGCTAAAAGGGACATTTTCTCTACCCTTGAAGCGGAAGACAATGACGGGGCATCCGGAACGTTCCCGATCATTCCGGGCGGTGCCAATGAAGCTTTATCCGGCGTATCGAACGGCAGCTATATTAAATTTGCCAATGTCAACTTTGCCGATGGCTCCGCCAACGGCGGTATAGTCAGGCGGCATGTGCTAAGCATGAATGCTGTAGCTGCCTCCATAGACGGGGGATTCATCGAAGTGCGGATCGATGATCCGGCTGCGGGCAAAGTGGTGGGCACATTTAACATTCCGGGCAAAAACAACGGCGACGCCTATGCGTCCTATCCGGCCCAGATCGATACGGGAGACAATGCGGCCAACGGTTATCACGATGTTTACATGGTGTTCCACGGAAACGGCTCGAAGTTGTTCCATATCGACCGCTTTGAGTTTGACCAAAGCGTACTTCCGTCCGGAAACATTTTGACGAACGGAAGTTTTGAAGATGCGCCGGCAGTTGCATGGGAAAGAGCGTATGGCTCGGCAGGCACGACGTTCGATCGAACGACGAACCAGAACTATTCCGCGCCTCCGACAGCGCCGTCTTCGACAACGGCCTATTCCGTGATGGTGACGAATCGGCAGGAAGCAGCGAACGGCATCGCCCAAGTAATAACGAATAAGGTAAGTGCAAACGCGAAGTATAAAGTGAATGGCTTTTTTATGCCTGCAAAAGAAGGAGTGACAGGGAAAATCAACTTGATTGCGCTTGATGCAGCAGGAAATGTGGTGTATACCAAAACGGTTGCCGAGAGAAGCAATTTGAAAGCGATGGTTTGGTCGCAAGTCGATTCCGTGTTTACCTTTGAAAAGCCGGACATGGAGTATGAGAAACTGAAAATCGTATATACGGACTCAGGGACGGATACTTTATATGTAGACGAAGCTGCTTTGGTTCCATATACCGACAATGTATTGTCTATTCGTCCTGTTGACATCGTTACAAAGGCAGGGACGGCACCTCTTCTTCCCACCGTTGTTACAGCCGTCTATAGTTCAGGCGCCCAGTCGCAATTACGTGTTATCTGGGATTTTGTTGACCCGTCCAGTTACACCAGCGAAGGAAGTTTTACCGTCACGGGTACGGTGCAGGGAACCTTCCTGAAAGCAACTGCTTCTGTAACCGTTACGGCGTCATCCGGCAGTTCCGATCCAACTAGCTTGACAGGCCCGGAGCAGGTTTCAACCGGCAATGTGTTTGATTTGACTTTCGGATTGAAGGAATACGGGCGGGATGCGCTAGCTCAAGATATGACGGTGAGCTTCGATGCAAATATGCTGGAATTCGTTGCGCCTGCCTCGCTCAATAAAGATTTTCAAGTGGTCGATTATAAAGTGATTGAGCCTGGGAAAATCCGCTTCATTAACGTGTTCTTCGGCAATCTCCAGGGGGATCCGAATGGAGCTCTCTTGAAGCTGCAATTCAAAGCCAAATCGGATGCCGCAGCCGGAGATACCGATGTGACCATTTCCAATGTCGTATTGGCTGGCCATGATGGCGTTGAGCATGAGATTGCGGGAACTTTGCATCGCATTCACATTGCTATTGTTGAGAAGCAGGATCTGACCCAACTGATTGCGGAAGCACAAAGCGTTTATGCAAACGCAACCGAAGGCAGGCTTGCAGGCCAATATCCTGCAGGATCGAAAGCGGCACTCCATACGGCGATTGACGCCGCTACGCAAGTTGCTAATGATACGTCAGCGACGCAGCAGGATATAGATCAGGCGAAATCTGCCTTGGCTCAGGCGCTGCAATTGTTCCGCAGCTTGGTCATCGTATCGATACCGGGCGATATCAACAATGATAATAAAGTAAGCATCGGCGATTTGGCAATCATGGCCAAAGCCTACGGCAAAACGTCGGCAGATCCGGACTGGAGTTCGGTCGCGAGCTTAGACCTTAATGGAGACGGCATCATCGATATCGCAGATTTAGCTCAATTGGCATTATTGATTCTCAACTGGTAAAACCTTCAATCCGTCAAAAGCAGTTCTGTTGTGGCATTTAACAGAACTGCTTTTTTCAGTAGATATGAAAGTATAAGTTTTATACTCAAGAAATAAAGTTTTTTTCGGAAAGGCTGGAACATGATTGAAATTGCTTTGCGTTTCATTTATAATCAGATTAAAGTATTACTAGTATTACTAGTAATATAAGAAATCTTTAAGACGTTAGTCGTTAATTACGGGAGGAAGGAGGTCATTATTTTCTAGGGTCAAAAAGAATAAGGGATTTCCGGATGGACGGATATCCTGCGCCATTCCGACAATCCCGACGATTCCAGCCGTCTTGCCACTTGTTTCATTCTTCTTGAAAATGGAAGCGATTTCATTTTTGGCCGACCCTCATGCCTACCATGACCGATATGCGTGCATATCCGCCTACCTAAGAAATGCATAATTCAAATTAGGAGGAAGCTGCATGAAAGCCAAGAAAAAAATCTTAAGCGCCGTCTTGGGCGTATCCCTGCTATTCTCAATGGTCCCCGCCGCCTTTGCGACAAACAACTACTATCCGTCCAATCAAGGACCGTCTCAAGCCAAGCCGCCAGCGGGGCGCGAGTATTTCCCCACCGATATCAGCAAGCTGCCCAGCTCTGAAGGGCTGCCCGACCTGTTCAAGCTTCTTGACCCCACGAAGGGCACGAACGGCTATGTGACCACCAAGGACGAATGGACACAGCGCCGCTCGGAGCTCTCTGATCTGCTCCAATACTACTACTACGGCTATGAAATGAAGACTCCGAAAGAGAATGTCACCTATTCAGGCAACTTAGGCACGAGCAACGCAACGCTTACTGTTACCGTTAAAAACCCGGACAATAACAAATCCGGCAGCTACAGCGTAACCGGCATTTATGTCCCGACATACAAACCGGGAGTGGCGGATGCCGATCTGAAAAGCGGCGAAACCAACATCGCGCCTCCTTATCCCTTCGTTATCGGCGTAGGCGGCGGCGTATCCGCCAACATGCGCAACGCGTTCCTGCGTCGCGGTTATGCCGTGATGAACAATCCTACCGGCACGATCTACAGCGACAGCGCTGCCCGAAGCGGGCTGTATACGACGCTGTATCCTTTTAACAAGGATACATACGAAGGCAATTCCGGCGCACTGATGGGCTGGGCTTGGGGAATTTCCCGGACCATTGACGCGCTGGAAAACGGGGCGTATCAAGGACTGATCGATCCGACCCGCTCAGTTGTCACAGGGGTTTCGCGCAACGGCAAGGCCGCTGCTATCGCCGGTGCGTTCGATGAGCGCATCAGCATTGTCGTGCCTGTCGATCCGGGACAGGGAGGCATAGCGTCTATGCGATATACCTCCGAAGGGCGTATTTACAACTATAACGTGCCGAACAGCAGCACCGGTGCTCCCAACGCCGCTTACAGCAACTCCAATATGAACCGGAGCTTCTTCCGCAATGAGAAGCCGACCAACCTGCTCAGTACCGCCGAGGCTCATTGGCTGGACGTCAAGGCTGAGGAGTTCCGCTATGATCTGGACAGACTTCCTTTTGATTCGCACGCGCTCGCTGCGCTGGTCGCTCCTCGTCCGCTTATCACTTATACCGGAGAGGGCTTTGACTGGCTGAGCTCACCGGGTACCGTGCTTGCCACTGTCGCAGCCAAAGAGGTTTATGAGCTTCTTGGCGTTGGCGATAACATCGCTGTCCGCGTTCATGACGGTGCGCATGCGTTCCAAGATCGCGACCATGCCTACATGCTTGCCGTTATGGACCGTGAATTCCACGGCGGAAAGTACGGCGATCCGCTTAAGGTCGAAGGGCCCGATACGCTCGGCGTTAACGTGAACCCGCCGCTTCATCCTGCTGCAACGTATAACGGGGTGTGGGGCATGTCCGTTTATCCGTATGAAGTAGACAGTTCGTATATTCGCTGGTCGCAACCGGGCAACTATATGCTCTATACAACGAACGAGATGCTGACAGCAGACTATCCGGCAACGATCAAGGCTTACTCCGACGCTCCCAAGGTCCAGTTGAACACAGGAGCAGCCAACTATACGGCTGATGTTGTTGGCGGCGTTGCGACATTTACACTTAGCGCCGATAAGGTCAAGGCAGGCCGCTATGCGCTCTCGACCGTCGGCAGTGCGAAGAATAACAAGTCCGTCTACCTTCAGAGCTATGACCTCACAGGGATTCTTCGCACCAGCATTACAGGCGATGACACTGGCGATCAACGTTGGGTCTTCGGCTTTACAAGCAAAATTGATCAGAAAGCGATCAAGATTTTCGCCAACAACGTGCCGGTTCCATCCAGCGTGAACGAAGCCTTGGAGCCCGGCTGGATACTGACCTACGGCGCTTCCATTAACACCGGCTACTCGAGCGCCGACGCCGATAACACCAACAAGCACTCCTTCTTTCAAGAAGAAGTCCCAGGCTTCCCGGTCACTTATACGGCAGGCACGAACAGGGTTGTTCGTTTGGAAGACGTAAAACTCGAATCGCTGCCAGGCTTTAATTTCCAGTTTTCTTACGATCTAAATAAAGCGAAGGCCGTGCTGCCGCCGTCCTGGCCATCCACGAACATCAAGATTGGCCCAAGTCCCGACTGGCCGCAATATCCGAACAAAAATACCGATACCGGGGTAAGGCCCGAATCGCTTCCTTGGCCGACCACCAAGCTTGGCGCGGTTACGTTTAATCCCAAAAACGCCGTGATCACACCTGACACTAAGAGCGTATCCATTGCTTTTGAGAATCCGATGGATGGGCAGAATTTCGGTTTTGGTACCAACTTCGCCGAGGACTACACCGTCACTTGGAGCGAAAACAACACCGTGGTCACCATTGGCTTTGACAAGCCTGTCGCTTCAGGCGGCAAGCTCATTCTTGCCCAGCTGAAAGATGCGGCGGGCAACGTCAATGTCCAGCCCTATGTTTTTGATATAAAAGCAAAGAATGCAACGAGCCTGACAGGACCCGACAGCGCTTCGGCTGGCGATGTGTTTGATTTGGCCTTTGGGTTGAACGAATACAGCCAAGATGCGCTGGCTCAGGATATGACCGTAACCTTCGATACGTATAAGCTGGAATTCGTTGCTCCAACCTCGCTCAATAAGGATTTTCAAGTGATCGATTATAAAGTGATTGAGCCTGGCAAAATCCGCTTCATTAATGTGTTCTTCGGCAATCTGCAGGGGGATCCGAATGGAGCTCTCTTGAAGCTGCAATTCAAAGCCAAACCGGATGCCGTAGCCGGGGATGCCGATGTGACCATCTCCAATGTCGTGATGGCTGGCCGTGATGGCGTTGAACATGACATTGCGGGAACTTCGCATCGCATTCACATTGCCACGATCGAGAAGCAGGATCTGACTCAACTGATTGCGGAGGCACAAGCCGTCTATGCGAATGCAACCGAAGGCAGACTTGTAGGCCAATATCCTGCAGGATCGAAAGCGGCACTCCATACGGCTATTGACGCAGCCACGCAAGTTGCTGATAATACGTCGGCGACGCAGCATGATATCGATCAGGCGAAGTCTGCCTTGGCTCAGGCGCTGCAATTGTTCCGCAGCTTGGTCATTGTATCGATACCGGGCGATATCAACAATGATAATAAAGTAAGCATCGGCGATTTGGCGATCATGGTCAAAGCATATGGCAAAACGTCGGCAGATCCGGACTGGAGTTCGGTCGCGAATTTAGACCTTAATGGAGACGGCAAAATCGATATCGAAGATTTAGCCCAGTTGGCCATGTTGATTTTCAATTGGTAAAAGAAGAGAAAGAAAGACAGAGGGAGACAGGCAGCTGTCTTTCTCTGTTTTTATCCTTGTTATGTCGTGGGATATTTTTGAAAAAAAGGTGTTGCAATCGGTTACAAGGCTGAATTATAATGAAGTCATTGGAAGACTAGTAATACTAGTTAGACTAATTAGATCAATAAGTTTAGTGGTATCAGGAATATAAGTTTAAGTGGTTCAATCGGTTAGACCGCCTTCATTTGAATACGCAATCAATACTTGAAGATGCTGCTAATGAGACTAAATACGCAAAAGCGCAATGGTTAGTCAAAGTTATGTAAGCGTTTCAATTTTGATATAGAGCTTCTCATTCATTAATTTCATGGAAAGGATGAACGCTTATGCAAATTGAAATTAGTCGGACTACATCCTCAGTGGCAGTTAAACGAAGACGTTTGTCTTTTTTTCGGCGCCAATGGCAGCTATATGTCCTGATGATCGTACCGATGGCCTACTTCATTATTTTTAAGTATATTCCGATGGCGGGAGTTGCAGTTGCGTTTAAGGACTATAACATCTTCAAAGGCGTATGGGGCAGTGACTGGGTAGGATTAGACGTCTTTAAAGAAGTTTTCTCGCTGCCTCAATTTTACAGGGCGTTCCGCAACACGCTGCTCTTAAATGTTCTGGGATTGCTTACATTCCCGGTTCCGATTATTTTGGCCATCATGTTGAATGAAATCCGAATTAGCTGGTTCAAGCGGGTAAGCCAAACGTTAATGTACCTGCCTCACTTTATTTCCTGGGTAATTGTCGGCGGTATGGCCATCGAGCTGCTTTCCACGAATACCGGCACGATTAACGAAATGATCAAGTCGATTGGCGGCCAACCGATTCCGTTTCTGGAAAAGCCGATATACTGGGTCTCCACTTATGTAGGAACCGGTTTGTGGCACCATGCGGGATGGGGAACGATTCTGTATTTGGCGGCGCTCACAGGAATTAATAAGGAATTATATGAAGCTGCCGAAGTGGACGGTGCTTCCCGAATGCGAAAGATCTGGCATATTACATTGCCGGGCATAAAACCGACGATTATTGTTCTGTTCATTTTACAGATCGGCAATATGGCGAATATCAGCTTTGAACAGCCTTATGTTCTGCAGAATGGGTATGTCAAGGAAGTTTCCGAAGTCATTAGTACGTATGTCTACACGGTCGGGATTCAATCAGCGAGATTCGCGCTCGCTACGGCTGTCGGCTTGTTTCAGTCGGTTGTCGGCCTCATTTTGCTCTTGTCAGCTGAATTCATATCGAGAAGAGTTAACAATCAGGGGATTTTCTAGGGGGTGAATATATGTATCGAAGTCCTACGAATAGATTTGTAGACGCTGCTATTATCGTTGTAATCGGTGTATTCTGCTTGTTTTGTGTCGTGCCGATGATTCATATGTTCGCTTTGTCATTAAGCGGAAACAGGCCGATTATGTCTGGTGAAGTCACCCTTTGGCCGGTTGAATGGAACTGGGGCGCTTATAAGTCGGTGCTTGGAGACTTAGCCATGCTGCGTTCGCTTCTGTTTACGATCCTGCTCGTTGCCGGATACACGCTTGTAACGATGGTCGTAACCGTTATGGCTGCTTATCCTTTAAGCAGAAGGGATTTTAAAGGGAAGCATATCTTCTTCTTGTTGATTATTATCACGATGTTTTTCAATCCGGGAATTATTCCGCATTATTTGTTGGTGAAGCAGCTTCACATGCTAAATACGGTATTCTCCTTAGTTATACCGATATTGGTCAATGCGTTTCTGCTGATTATTTTGAAAACCAACTTTTCGCAGCTTCCGGCTGAACTGGAAGATTCCGCTTGGATGGACGGGTGCGGGCATTTCAGATTTTTGTTGAAAATCGTGCTTCCGCTATCGCTGCCCATATTGGCGACGATCGGACTTTACTCTGCGGTGGATCGCTGGAATATATTTCAGGATGCCTTATTTTACATCAATGATCAGCATTTGTATCCTATCCAATTGAAGCTCTACGAGATGGTCATCAACAGCCAGACGAACGATGCTTCCGCTCAGGAGGGCTTTAATTCCTCGACGCCGATCCCTCAAAGCTTGCAGGCTGCCAGCATCATGTTCTCCACTGTGCCGATCCTGCTCGTATATCCGTGGCTGCAGCGTTATTTCATATCGGGGATGCTTGTCGGCGCCGTAAAAGGTTGATAGTTACCCTTCGGCGGACAGCAAGCTGCCAACCGAAGGTTCTATAATAATTAGTCAAGTTAAAGGGAGGCAACACAATGCGGAAAATGATTCATAAATCAGTGCATACGACATTGACAGTAGCCATGGCATCCTGCTTAGCACTAACTGCCTGCAGCAGCAATACTCCAAGCGGCACGACCGAAAGCAGCACTACGCCAGCAGCCAGCAATAACGCAGCAACGCCTACACCGGCGCCTTCAAAACCGATTACTCTGACCGTGGAGCTATTCGATAGAGCGAATACTCCGGCCGGCGCTCCGCCGATCACCGACAACTTTATGACCCAGTACATTCAAGAAAACTTCGGCAAGCCGAACAATATTACGGTCAAATTCGTAACGGTACCGCGTTCCGAGGAGGTTAAAAAGCTTAACGTATTGATGGCGTCTGATTCTGCGCCGGATATTGTCTTTACTTATGATAAGCCGACAGTTCAGAACTATGCGCAAAGCGGCGGCTTGGCGGATTTGGGGCCGGTTGTTGATAAATTTGGTCCTCAGCTGAAAAAGGTGCTAGCGCCTTCTTTACCGGACGGCATGTTTAACGGCAAACAGTATGCCATTCCTGCCCTCCGGGTTATCCAGGCCCAGACTACAACGTTTATCCGCAAAGATTGGCTGGATAAGCTGAACATGCCGGTGCCGACGACGACCGACCAATTCCTGCAGACGATGAAGGCGTTTAAAGAAAAAGATCCAGGAAATACAGGCGGCAAAGTAATCCCGTATTCGTATATCGATATTTTCCACATGCAGCCATTGATTCAATCTTTCTGGGATTGGAGCAAAATAACGCCGGCCGATCTGTACGCTACTCCGAACTGGGAGCAGCCGGGTAATAAAGACGGTCTCAAGTTCTTGAACCAAATGTACAATGACGGCCTGATTGATAAAGATTTTGCGTTGGCGTCCGACTTCAGCCAAGCTTTCGCCCAGCAAATGGTGAATGGAATTGCAGGTGCGGCTACGCCTAATACGAATGAGCCTGTTTATAACGGCTATTATTCGAATATGAAGAAGAACAATCCGAGTGCCGAACTGGTAGCGATCGATCCGTTCTCCACGAAAGACGGCAAACATCCGAAGCCGAAATACCCGGCCTACGGCGCGTATCTGATGGTTCCAAAATCAAGTCCGAATGTTGAGGCGGCAGTTAAATATTTGAACTGGATGGCTGAACCGAAAAATATTCTTGCACTTCAAAACGGTAAGGAAGGCGTTTCTTATAAATTGGATGGCAACGGCGTACCGATCAACCTGGATACTCCGGAAGCGAAACAAATTCTGTACAACTACTATGACTATGCCATTATCTTAAACGGTAAATATGTGAGCCCGGATGAGCCGCAGAAAAATATCGAAGCTAACGCAGCCGATCCGAACTTCAAAGATTTCACAGTGCAGAGCATTAAAGCCGGATCTAATGATGCTTATACGATCCCTCGTGTCGACACGCCAATTCAGGCTGAAGTGAAGTATGCAACGATTTTGAAGGAAAAAGAAAAAGAAATGTTGACGAAAATCGTTACCGCCAAAACCGCTGATTTCAATAAAGCATACGACGATCAAGTTAAAGCCTACATGGAAATGGGCGGTACAGCGGTTAAGGAAGAAAAGAAGAAAGCTTACGCGGAGTTCTACAAGGATCAAAAGTAACTTCATGTAACGGATGGCTCGGTTCCCTGCTTAACGGGGAACCGAATTTATTATTGCGAAGGAGCTGGGAGTCATGATTCGTGTTGCTGTTATTGGAATAGGTGCTATTTCGGCTGCCCATATGGAAGCTTACCAAACTTTGGGGGAACGCTGTCAAATCGTCGCCTTGTGCGACATCTACACAGATAAGGCGGAGCAGTTCAAACTGAAGCATAATCTGGATTGCATGATTTATAGCGATTATCGCGAGATGCTGTCACGGGACGATATTGATCTGGTTTCCGTCTGCACCCCGCCGTATACCCATGCGGATATTGCGGTCTATGGGCTTAAAGCCGGCAAGCATGTCATTGTCGAGAAGCCGATGGCATCCTCCCTTGAGGAATGCGACCGGATGAACGAGGCGGCTGAGGTTTCCGGTAAAATACTTTCGGTCGTTAGCCAAAACCGCTTCGGCGATTCGGTCATGAAATTAAAAACGGTATTGGATTCCGGATTAGCCGGTAAAATTGTGCACGCTCAAGTAGACTCGTTCTGGTGGAGAGGATACGTATATTACGATCTTTGGTGGAGAGGCACATGGGAAAAAGAAGGCGGAGGCTGCACGCTGAATCATGCCGTCCATCATATCGATATGTTTCAATGGATGATGGGCATGCCGGACCAGGTTACGGCAGTGATGAGCAATACGTCGCACGATAATGCGGAAGTCGAGGATTTGTCGATCGCGATTCTGTCCTATCCTCGGGCATTGGCTCAAATAACAAGCTCGGTTGTGAATCACGGGCAGGAGCAGCAGTTGATTTTCCAAGGGGAGAAAGCGCGTGTGTCGATGCCTTGGAAGGTGACGGCTTCCGTGTCCAAGGAGAACGGCTTTCCTCAGGCATATCCAGAGCTGGAGCAAGAAATCGCTGCTGTTGCGAACCAGGTTCCTGCACTGCGTTACACGGGGCATCAAGGTCAGATCGACAATGTTTTGACGGCTATAGAGAACGGTCTGACGGATGTGTTGGTCACAGGCCAAGAAGGCAGAAAAACACTCGAGCTGATCACTGCCATTTATCAATCTGCCAGCACGGGCACATCCGTAGGGCTGCCGTTGAAGCCGGATAGCCCGTTCTATACCCTCGAAGGGATTCTGGCGAACGCTCCACGCTTTTATGATAAGAAAAACTCGGTTGCCGGTTTCAGCTCGAATGAAATCACAGTCAGCGGAGAGCAGAGATAAGGAGCTGGGAGCATGACCATAGATTCTAAAATGAAGTTCTCCGTTACTTTAGATCATTCTGTTACGTCGCTGCCAACCGTATTGAAGGTCGATTTGGACGAAGAAACCTATAACAGGATTGCAGTATGGGCCGGGGAGGCGGACATGTATGCCGTTGACGAGACCAACGGGGTTGAATTGGCTTGCCAGCTTAACCGGTTCGGTAATTGTGCAACACCATGGGAAGTTACGGAAGAGCACGCTCTTTATATCCTTTTAAAAGAAGATCAATGGCCAGCGAAGGGGATACTTTCCTTCATAACGAAGCCCCGCAGTCAGGGAGTGCCCAAAGATCGGCAGTATAATCCTTGGCATGAGCTTCCGGGAGTTTATCTGGATCATCAGGAAGAGAACAGCCGGGTCGTTGTAAGCATTGAGGGCAAGCTGTTCACCCGTTATTTATATTCGCCGCAAGTTGGCAAGCCGTACTACTATCCCTTAATTGGGCCCTACGGTAAAACGCTGATTCAGGATGCGCCGGACGATCACCTGCATCATCACGGGCTTTGGTGGGGACACGACGATGTAAACGGGCATAAGCTTTACCATGAGTTTCGTGGCGAGGGCCGCCAAGTGCATAAGGCATTTATGGTCAAGTGCGGCGGCCCGGTTTTTGGTCAATTGACTACGTTGATCGATTGGCAGGATGAGCACGGCAATGTATTGCTGCAGGAGACTCGCAGTATGAGAATATACAATCTGCCTCCCGAATCAAGATACGTAGATCTAACCACACAGCTTCATGCTGTAAACGGCGATGTAAAGTTCGGCGACACGAAAGAAGGCGGCTTCCCTTTCATTCGCGTTAACGAGCAAATCAACGGTCATCATAGCGGGATTATTTCGGCTGCCAGCGGACAAATGGGGGAAGCTGAGATTTTTGGAACCGTCACGGAGTGGGTGGATTACAGCGGCAAGCTGTTTCGCAGTATGCGTAGTGAAGAGGGGACGGCTGTCAAGGAATATGCCGAAATGGGCATTGCCGTATTTTCCCACCCGGAGAACGAGACTTACGCCTCCCAGTGGTTTGTTCGCGACTACGGCCCGTTCACGCCAGCCAACTTCCATTTCTGCGGCGGGAAAGTGCTGAGCAGCGGAGACACCCTGACCATGAATCACAGGCTATTCATCCATCAAGGGGATGCAGTCGAAGGGAAGGTAGCGCAGCGGTATAACGAATATGCCGAAGAGGTACGAGGAAATCTGACTTTTCATGAGTAGAAGGCATAATTAATTTAAAATAAATGCGATGAGTCTGTCATGATGGCAGGCTCTTTTTCATATTGCGGGAACAATTATCCGCTATTTGCTATGCAGGGAGGCATTTGGCCATTTAGAGGGAACTCCGTTCCGCTAATAGGCTCTTTTGAATAGGTAGGAAGGCTGTTCGTGGCAAATAAGACCTCGTAGTTCCCCCACCAAGCAGAAAATAGCCCGCCAAGCCCGATAGCGCCCTGTAGTTCCCTATCGTTTGGGAAATTAGCAAGAAAATAAAGCTGTAAAGTATGATATAGTAGAAATGCGTCAATGGTTCGAGCGAGTCATGCTATAAACCGTTTAGGGGAGAAATTAATGGTCAAGTGGAAACGCTTTCAGTTACTCTTGTTCACAGGCATCTTTCTTGGAACATTGCTTACTTCGTGCCTGCATATGAACCCCCAACCCCAACCCAAAGACCAACTTCCTCAGGGGGAAAGCAAAGTCAAATTAAGGATCGCATGGTGGGGCTCCCAAGAACGCCATGAGGCAACCATGTCCGTTTTACGCTTATATACGCAGAAATTTCCGAACATTACGTTCGAACCGGAATATTCCGGTTTAGAGGGCTATTTAGATAAGATCAACACCCAAGCTTTAGCGAAAAATCCGCCCGATATCGTGCAGCTCGATGCAGGCTGGATCTCGGATTGGGCAAGCCGTCAAATACTGGTTCCGCTGGAACCCGGCGTGAATTTGTCCAAGGTGGATCAGAAGCTTTTGTCTTCCGGGCAGTACAAAGGGATATCCTATGCGGTGCCATTAGGCTCTGTTGCTTACGGCATGATTTATGACCGTTCGGCTTTGGAGAAGCTGGGCATAGAGGCGCCGCAGAACGGATGGACCTGGGACGACTTCTTCCAAATGGCCAGGGAATCAAAGCCCAAGCTGCCGAAGGGCGTTTATTTCACTAAAGATTTTGCCGGGGATTACTTTGCCTATTCCGCCTTTCAATACAGCAAAGGGAAAGATAAAGTGATGACGGACGACGGGAAGTTCAATATTGACGAGAATACTTTTCTGGAGTGGACCCAAACATTTGAGCAAATGCGCAAGGACGGCATTGTTCCCCCGCCGGAAATCAATCTCTCCGATAAGGAATTTGATCCCGGTCTGGATTTGATGGTGGCAGGGAAAATTACGATGAGAATGTCCTTCTCGAACAATTTAGGGGGCTGGGACAGTTTAAAAAGAGGCACCTATGCGCTTGTCACCATGCCCAGGTCGCAGCAGGCGGGAGGCTGGCTCAAGCCCTCCATGTTCTTCGGAGTTTCTTCTGGCAGCAGTTATCCCGAAGAGGCCAGAAGGTTTATCGATTGGTTTATCAACGATCCGGAAGCGGGAGCCCTATTAAAGACAGTCCGCGGACTGCCCGTCAATCGCGAGATTGCCGCTTCTATTGAGAAATACATGAGCGAAATCGACAAGGCCGGACTCAGCATGTTTTATACGACTTTAAAAAACGGTCAAACCTATAGTCCCGGTCCAAACGGCTGGATCAACTACGTTGACAGGGATTGGCCGCTGGTTAGGGATCAGCTCAGTTTTGGCAAAATCACGCCCAAAGAAGCGTTTGAGCAGCTGAAAGCCGCCGCGCATAAGTACGAGAAATAATGCTGCCTAGTATTGAAATGGCATTTCCAATCTTATATACTATACATTATATGCACTAGTATTACTAGTAACATCATAATTCAATATCTGCAAAGGTAGATTAAACATATTAGAGAATTCAGGAGGAGTGCTGCACTGTGGACATGAAACTTTCCGTTTCTTCGCGTGACAACAAAGGTCTGCTGATCAGGGACCACGTGTACAACACGCTGAAGAACAACATTATGGAGTTAAAGCTTGAGCCCGGCCGTCTCATTTCGGAGAAGGAAGTTATCGAGATGCTTCAAGTAAGCAAAACCCCCATTCGAGAAGCATTGGTGCTATTGGCTCAGGAGGATTTAATCGAGACGGTTCCTCAGAAGGGGACGTATATTTCACTTATCGACCTCGGTCTTGTGGAAGAAGCCCGGTTCGTACGGGAAACGCTGGAAAGGGAAATTGTGCGAAGAGCTTGCCAAGAGCTGAAGACCGAACAGGTTATGCAGCTGCAGCATCTTCATTCCCTTCAGCAGTTATGCGTCGACGAGAAAAACTACGAACGCTTTTTTGAATTAGACGAAGAGTTTCATAAGACCATTATTGTAGGCTGCGGTAAAACCCATACATGGAGCATGCTGGAGCAAATGAACGTACATTACAACAGAGTTCGCATTCTGCGTCTTGCGGATGACGAAGACTGGGGACTTATTCTTGAGCAGCATCATGGGATTATCCAAGCGATTCGCGAGCGGGACCCGGATCGTGCGGAAGAGGTCATGGGCGAGCATTTAAGCAAAGTCCGATTTGAAAAAGAAGAACTAAAGAAAAAATATCCAACTTATTTTAAATAACAAGCTTACCTAGAAGACCTGTCGATCATCGGCAGGTCTTTGATTGCAAATAGCGTGAATGGGGAAGGGAGGATGGTCATCCATGCACAATCCGTTTAAGAAATATAGAATCGATCGATTGTTCTTCTACAGCTTTGCCACGTTAATCGTCATTGTGTTGGCTTCCACGGTCCTGATCAGCTTCCGAATGTCGTCCAATGAGCTGGCACAAACGACATCGCATTATCAGCATAAACTTCTGGTGGAGTTGAATAAGGAAATTTCCTCCAGGCTTCAAACGATTGAACAGATTTCCCTCTCGCTATCTCGGGACGAGCAGCTCATTTCCTATTTAAGAGTGCAGAAGGATGAGTATCAGCGATATCAAGAGTCCAGGAACGTGGCGCAAACTTTGGCCAATGTTACCTACTCCATCCCCATGATCCAGGAAATTGATCTGTATATGGATCAACCTGTATTCGGAGATTCCAAAAGCTATATCCAATTTATGGAGAGATCTGAGGCTTCCGGCCGAATATGGTTTGATGCCTTGCAAGATAACGATACAACTTGGTCTAATGAGCATTTGATTCCCAGCTTCCAAGGGACGGTGCCTGTTATGAGTTATGCCAGAAAAATTATATATGATAACAAATACTTAGGCATTTTAGTCATTCAAATTAAGGCTGAAAGCATTCGCTCTACGCTGGCTGGACAATCAACGGAGGCTAACCGTCTTATCCTGAGCGATACCGGCAAATTATTGCTGCATACGGGGGATATTTCCAACCATGTACAGTTGTCTGAGTGGCTGGATCATAAAATAGATGATTCCGGGTATACCCGGATACGGGGGGAAGCCGGCTTAGCAGATAATTTACTTGTGTATTCCAAGTCGCCAAGCTCGCAGTGGGTGCTGGTCGAGGTAACGCCATGGGAGCAAATCTCGGCCGGCGGATATAAGCTTGCTGAAGCCGTAGGAATCATAGGCATAGTAGCTATTCTGCTAACTTTGATCCTTGCATTGTGGCTTAGCAAGCAGTTTACCAAACCCATCAAATATTTAATCAGTATGATGTCAGCGTATTCGTTAGGAGGAAAGAAAATCAATGTGCCCCAGGATTATGAAAATGAGTTCGGCTATTTGTTTTTGGGATATTCCAAACAAAACGAGCGGATAGAGGAGCTGTACGATTCGCTGCAGCGCCGTCATGAACAGCAGCGCAAAGCGGAGATTGAGGCCTTGCAGGCGAATATCAACCCTCATTTTTTATATAACACGCTGGATCAATTAAACTGGATGGCCATTACCCGGGGGCAGCATGAAATCAGCCGAATTATCGAACTCATGGGGCGAATGTTCCGCATAGGTCTTTCGAATGGAGAAAGCTTCGTGACACTGGGCGAGGAAGTGATGCATGTGGAAAGCTATTTGGAGATCCAGCAATTGCGCTGGAAAACCGGCCTGGCGTACTCCATGGCGATCCATAGTGACATCAAGCAGTTGTTCCTGCCCAAGCTGATTTTGCAGCCATTTGTAGAGAATAGCATCATCCACGGTTTTGCCGTTCGAAGTGAAGGACATATCCATATCGGCATTGAAGTAAACAATGATATCTTGAGCATCGTTATTGAGGATGACGGGGTTGGATTGCAGAATCAAATGAAGCCGGACAGTCCGCACCAACGCCATACGGGAGGCTATGGGGTTCGGAATGTCAAAGAACGCATCAAAGTGTATTTTGGGAGCAGGTACGGAGTTGCATTGACGCCCCGTGATGAAGGGGGAACGCGAGTTCACATCACATTGCCGGCACTGACCTCGCGTCCCGATCCGGCAGCCTGGGGAAAGAACATGGATTAATCGGAATGGATTTTATAATAATTTGTGCATTAACCGCATTTAAGCCTGTGTGAGATCATGTTATCATTCGATTAGGAGGACGCCGAACTATGTGGAGAATCGCAATCATCGATGACGACCGCCAAGTGCTTCACGGTATGAAGTCCGCGATACCTTGGGAAGAGCTGAATGCAGAATGCGTGGGGGAAGCCTTGACCGGAGCAGACGGCCTGAAGATGGTATTGGAGGTTCAGCCGGATATCGTCATTACGGATATTTATATGCCTGTCATGAACGGTATCGATATGATTGAGCGGCTGAGAGAAGATGAATTTCGAGGCAAAATCATCATTCTGAGCGGGTATTCCGATTTTGAATTCGCAAGGCAAGCCTTACGGTTTCAAGTAAGCGATTATGTGTCCAAGCCGATTTCCTTGCAAACGCTTAACTCTGTTCTTACTAAAGTGATTCGAGAGCTTACTGATGAGGAAGAACAGCGTATGAAGCAGGTTGATCTTGCGCAGAAACTATCGATGTACGAACCCTTTGTCCAAAAGGAGTGGGTGCAATCCGCAGTAGCGGGCACACTTAGCAGCAAATGGAACGAGTCTATGCTGCCGCCGCAGTTTCGTAATTGGCAACATCAAACGCACCTTGTACTGGGCATCGAAATTGTCCGTGATTTACGTGCAAATGAAGTATTGTTGACCGATTGGAACTTATTCCGGTTTGCCGTTAACAATATCGTGTCTGAGTTAGCAGGGGAGCAGTTTGAAGGATTCGAATATACGAATCTGCACAGCACACGCTCGGCGCTGCTGCTGCATCTGGAACCGGATGAAGAATACACCGACTCGTTAGAGAAGCTGAGCAAGCTCTCAACCCGAATCATTGAATCTATAAGAGCTCATTTAAAATTGACCGTTCGGGTCGGTATTGGAACCATCAAATCGAATTGGACGGATATCCCCGATTCGACCGAAGAAGCATTCCGTGCCATGGATCTAAAGGAGCAGCGCCCCACCCCGATCTACGATGTATTCATGTATAGCAGCGCAGTCAAAGGCGAGAAGGAAACCGCCAGCATTCGCCCGGTGAAATTTTATTCCGAGCTGGCCGGGGCGATAAAGGTATCTCAAGAGGTTAGGGCCTACGAGATTATCACGGCGTATTTAGAAGTCATCAAGAGGGATATGGAGTCGATCACTCCGGATTATTTGCAGATGCTGGCCGGGGAGCTTTGGGGTATTTTTGCTTACTGCTTGTACGAAGTGGGGATGGTGCTTGACGATATGTTCCCCAACGAGCAGGTGGTGATGGAAATGGCCGGAATTACGAAGCCGGAGCATTTGGCGAAATGGCTTAACGATAAAATTTCGGTTATTTGCACAAGCAGAGAATTCAAGGGGAACAGTAAACATCAGCAAGTCGTCGATTCCATGATTCAATATATTCATGAGCATTATATGGATGATATTAATCTCATTGATTTTACGAGCAAGGTGTACATTTCACGCAATTATCTCGCGATTATATTTAAAAATGCAACAGGAGAAACCTTTAACAATTATTTGACGCGCGTACGTATCGAGAAGGCTAAAGAATTGCTCTTGGAACGCAATATGTTGGTTTATGAAGTGGCCAAACGAGTCGGATACAAGAACGTTCCTTACTTTAGCAACTTGTTTAAGAAATATACCGGCCTGAATCCAACCGACCTAGTGAAATGAATTAATGTCATCTATCTTTTCTTTAGGGGTGAATCCAATGTTTCTGCAGACAAATGATTTAAGCGGTTCCGCTCGAGACCACGTTTATGAAGCGCTGAAGGAAAACATGATTCAGTTGATATGGAAACCGGGGATGCTGATCTCGGAAACGATGGCGGCGGAAATGATGCTCGTAAGCCGCAGAATGATCCGCGAAGCTTTTGCCAGACTTTCCAAGGACAAATTAGTTGAGATTATTCCCCAGAAGGGCTGTTATATTTCGAAAATCGATTTAGCGCATGTAGATGAATGCGGTTTCATTCGGGAGCAGCTGGAGGCGGAAGTTATCCGTTTGGCTTGTATGCGGATGACCTCGGATCAAATCGCCATGCTGCAAACTTTGGTGGGGCAGCAGGTGCGTGCCATCGAGGCGAAGCAATTTAACAAATTAATCGAGCTTGATGATCTGTTCCATCAATGGATTTTTATCGGGGGGAACATGGAGCGGACCTGGGCAGTTCTGCAGCAGAAATCAATGAATAGCAACCGTGTCCGCTTTTTGATGGAGCCGAATGCCGGCTACTGGGAAACCATGGTAAGCGAGCATCAGGTGATCCTGCATGCCATTGAAAGCAAGGACCCCGAACAAGCGGTAGGCGTCATCAGGAGACATTTTAAGCTGCCGGGTTTTGACAAGCTTGCTCTATTACATAAATATCCGAACTATTTCAGTTCGTAAAAGCGCGGGATGCTGGAGGGCATCCCATAAATCCATGCGCTACGAAGATGGCGAGGGTGGGTAACTGGAAAACTTCCCTCTAATTGGATCGAATAATAATGAGAGGCTGTTCCTCGGTCATTTGATGACTATTGGGACAGCCTCGTTTGCGTCCGTTGATATTTCGCAGCGGCGGCGATGACACGGATGGGCTGATTCCGACGTTTTAAGAACGGACAGAACCCGGTAAGAAAAGATACCAAAAAATAGAGAACAAATCCGAAGTTTCTCACCTTTCCTTATCCTTGAAAGCCCTTACAATAAGAGAGGTAATTTATTAATCAAGGGAGGTTTTCGAAGATGAGAAATAGGCTGATTGCAGCAGCCATGGCGCTCATTCTAGGGTGGAGTACCGTTTCTCCTCTGGGACAGCCGATGGCTTTCGCACAGGGGCAGACGGATATTTCGGAAGGGCAGACCAATCTTGCTTTGGGCAAAAGCGTGGAGGTTTCTTCGAGTTACGTCGGCTCCGGGTGGAAGCCGGAGCTTGCGGTTGATGGGAAAAGAACGGGAATAAACACGGCGAGCGGCGACAAAGGGTGGACTAGTCAACCTTTCTCGGGTTCCCCGCACCCGGAATGGATCATTATCGATTTGAATCAAGCGGAGAGCATCGACAAGGTTGCCCTATGGCCGAGAAATGACGAAGGCACGAACGTTGGCGTCGGATTTCCTGTTGATTTTACGATTCAGGTATCAACCGATAAAGTGAGTTGGACAACCGTAACGACGGAGACCTACTATCCGAAGCCAACGGCTGGCGGGGCGCAGACGTTTACATTCACGCCCCAATCCGCCAAATACGTGAAGGTTGAAGGGACGGTTCTGTCCAAAGACGACTTTCAAGTATACGCTATGCAGCTTGCGGAAGTCGAGGTGTATCAAGCGGCCAGCCAGCTGTCCGACGCCGATGCGGTAGATGCGGCAATCGCGGGGCTCGATTTGACAGGAACGACCGCCGTTGTTGGCGACATTCAACTGCCCAAACATGGAACAGAGGGTACGGAGATTGCATGGACGAGTTCAAACCCTGCATTTATGACAAATGACGGGAAACTGTTGAAGAGCCCAACGTCAAACGAAGGCGACTTGACATTGACGATGACGGCGGTGGTAACGAAAGGGGCGATCAGGAAAACCAAGGATTTTACAATTACCCTAAAAGCGCTGCAAGCCAATCTTGCTATTGGACAAAAAGTGGAGACCTCTTCGAGCTATGTGGGCTCTGGATGGAACCCGGAGTATGCGGTTGACGGGAAAAGAACGGGCATTAACACGGCAATAGGGGCAAAAGGGTGGACCAGTAAGCCTGCCACAGGCACGCCAAGCCCGGAATGGATTATGATCGATTTGAATCATGTAGATAGTATCGACAAGGTTGTTCTATGGCCGAGAGATGACGAAGGCACGAATGTTGGATTGGGATTTCCTGTTGATTTTACGATCCAGGTATCGCCCGATAAAGTGAATTGGACAACGGTCGCGACCAAGACCAATTATCCGGCTCCGACGCTAGGCGGAGGTCAAACGATTGCGTTCAATTCCGTATACGCCAGATATGTAAAGATTGAAGGAACGAAGTTGGCCGTCGATAACTTTAATACTTATGTTATGCAGCTAGCTGAAGTGGAGATTTATCAAGCGATCAGTCACCTGTCCGACGAAGATGCGGTGAATGTAGGGCTTGAATGGCTTACGCTGAACGGCTCGACAGATGTATTCACCAACATGCAGTTACCGACATTCAGCATGGAGAACACGCAGGTAACGTGGGAAAGCTCCAATCCCGCCTATCTGCGCGAGGATGGCAAGCTGATGAAACGTCCGGCATGGAGTGAAGGCAGCCTTACGGTGACGCTGACGGCAACGGTGACAAAAGGCAATGCCAGTAAAACAAAGCTATTTCCCGTCACGCTGAAAGCGTACCCGAACGTCGCCCCGGAGCCTCCGGATACGTTCAAGGTTGCCGTCTTTTGGCCACCGACTAAAGATTATGTGAACGCGCAGCAGTATGATTATTTAAAAGAGGCAAACGTCAATTATGTCGAGGTTGTTGAAACGGGAGATTTGACCTCCGTTGAAACTAACGACACGATGCTCGATCTGGCCGGGGAAAGAGGGATAAAGGTCAGCGTTACGAATACGGAGGATCTTTCCAGCGTATCCGACCAGGAGATTGAGGACTTTGTCAATCATTATAAGCCGCATCCGGCGACGGGCGGGTATTTCGTACGCGATGAGCCGGTTGCGCTCAAAGATTTCCAAGATTCGGAGCGGATCTTCAAAAAAATCAAGTCGATGGACCCGGCCCGCCTGCCGCATCTGAATTTGCTGCCGGGCAGCGACCATTGGGCAACCTGGACCGGACTAGTCGGGGCGTCAAACATCGATTATTTGACCTTCGATTCCTATCCGTTCGGCGTTAACGGAATGGGCCAAGACTTTTATTACTTGCTGGACCGCGTTCGTAAAATGGGATTAAGCAATCATTACAAAACGGCAGGATATTTGCAAAGCGTCGGCATCGACAATCGGCTGGTTCGGCCGACTCCAGAAATTATCCGTTATGAAGTTTATTTGAATCTGGCATACGGCCTCAAAAAGTTGACCTGGTTTACATGGTGGACCCCGACGGATCGCGGCGAGCCTTTCACAACGGCGATCATTACGGCGGACGGTCAAAAGACCGATCTCTTTGAGCCGGTTAAACAGATGAACAAAGTGATCCAGGAGCTTGGCTCGACGCTGCTGAAGCTGGATGCGAAGGATGTGTACCATTATGGGCAAATTCCGCCAAACACCGAGCAGCTTCCGGCCAGCTTCTACTTCCAGCCTGTGTCGGCACCGAACGCCAATGACGATATGCTGATCACGAACTTCGTTCACAAAGATACCGGAAGACGCTATGTGATGGTTGTGAACAAATCGATGACGGAAAGCAAAAATTTCACGTTCGCGATTAATTCCAATACGGGGATAAGATCGGTTACAGAGGTTTCAAAAGAGAACGGTGAAGAGATGGCCACAAACTTCGATCCGGCCACTTCCGAGCTGTCTGCCAGCTTCCTCCCTGGCGAAGGCAGACTGTACGCAATGCCGGAAACGTTCATCCGTCCGTATCCGGTGCAAGCGCCGGTATCGTCTTTGAACAATCCTACGCCGGATAACCTGGCTTTTGGCAAAAAAGCTTTTGGAAGCAGCGACACGGGCATTGAATGGGGTTGGAACGCTGCATTCGCAATCGACGGCAAGCGCAATTCCACACCGGCCTCGTATGGCTGGTCCAACTCGTTGGATCTCGGCGTCGACCATAAGGAATGGATCACCATTGACCTTGGCTCTACGCAGGAGGTTGGGGCGGTAAGCCTGTTCCCGAGAACGGATCAATGGCATGAAGGAACCGGTTTCCCGGTAGGCTTCAACATCGAAGTCTCCAATGACAACGTCAACTGGACGACCGTTCATACAACGCAGAATTATACGGAAAGGCCGGCAACGACGCGCAACATCTCGTTCCCTGCCGTTAACGCCAGGTACGTCAAAGTAGAGGCGACCGAGCTGGGCAAAGATGATTACAACTATTACCGCATGCAGTTTGCGGAGATCGAAGTGTATAAGGACGCGTCGGCATTCTCTAATCTGCGCGCCAAAATGCTTCCGTCCGACCTGTATGCCGGCTCTCAAGGGACGCTTAGCCTCGGCAGACTGCAGTTGGACGGGTCTTTGCAGGCAGTCAGCGGCCAAGTGAGCTATAGCAGCAGCAATCCCTCTGTCGTTACGGTGAATGCTCAAGGCGTTGTGACCGGCGTTGCGGCTGGCTCTGCGACAATTGCCGTAACGGTGCCGGGCGTAAACGGCGGTACGGAAACGAAGAGCTTCCCGATCCTCGTTAAGGAGCTTGCTTCGCCATGGGCGTTGAGCTTCGTGGGCGGAGCAGACGGCAAAGCGGAGCTGCAGCAGAACGGAAGCTATCGGGTGTGGGCATCCGGAACCGGCATGGGTGCCGCCGCCGATCAGTTCGTCTATATGAACAAAAATCTGACGTCGGCTCAATCTGTGACACTGACATCCAACCTCGAATCGCTGTCTTATGCTGACGCAAGCACGGCCGGATCGAGTGGCAGAACGGGCATTATGATCCGGAGCACATCGACAAACGGATCTTCACAGCCGGCGAGCGTGTATCTCTCCGTGAATGCCGAAGGGAGAACGCAGTTGACCTACCGTGATGAGGACGGTACGGTCACGACGATTGACGGCGATTACGTGAAACCATCGGTTGAGCTGAAGCTTGAGAAGCAAGGCAATACGGTCACCGGTTATTACAAAAAAGGAACAGAATGGGTTGGGATTAACGCCGATGCTTCGCAGTCGTCGATAACGGTCAGTCTTGCCGAAACGCTTACGGGCGGCATCGCTGCGTATTCCGGCGCGGCAGGCGCGTTCAGCGATTCGGTCGGAGTCACTGTGACTGAAGTGAGTCAGGTTGCGCCTTCAAGCGACGCCAGGCTGAAGGGAATCGCCCTTGGCGGCAGCCCGCTGCAGGGCTTCGATGCCGGGAAGACCGGCTATGACGTGCAGCTTCCGGCCGGGACGACGGCCGTACCAACGGTGACGGCCACGGCGATGGATGAGAAGGCCAAGGTGACGGTTGCCCAGGCCGCTTCGACGACGGGCAAGGCGGTCATCGAGGTGACGGCGGAGGACGGCGCAACGAAGTCGACCTATGAAGTTCGTTTCTCCGTTGCTTCGAGCGGTTCCGGTTCGGATCCAGGCACGGATCCGAACCCTGGTACAAATCCCGATACGGGAACGGATCAGCCACCTGCAACGAAACCCGATGCGGGAACAGGAACAGGAGCAGGAGCTGGGACGAGTACGGGGACGGGCACGAATACGGGCCAGCCAAGCAGTCCGGGCTCCGGAATCAAGTTGACGGATGTGCCGGATCGCCATTGGGCGGCGGACAACATTCGGAAGGCCGTTCAACTTGGCATTGTGAACGGATATGATGACGGCACCTTTAAGCCGGACAGACAAGTGAACCGGGCGGAGTTTATCGTCATGCTGGCGCGCGCGCTGAAGCTTCCGGAAACGACTTCAACTGCCGTAGCGTTCACCGATGCCGACAAGATGGCCAAATGGGCGCTTCCGTATATTGCGCAGGCGGAGAAGAGAGGGCTCGTATCGGGCTATTCCGACGGAACTTTCCGTCCTGAAGCAACGATAACGCGAGCCGAAATGGCCGTGCTGATCTTCCGGGCGGCGGGTCTGCAGAAGCTGAAAGAGGATGAGAAGCTTTCGCTTCCCTTCGCCGACGCTGACGGGATTCCCGATTGGGCGCTTCCGTACGTGGCGGCGCTGACGAATGCCGGCCTCATTAACGGGACAGACGGCAATCGCTTCGATCCCGCAGGTATCGTTACCAGGGCTCAAGCCGTGACGATAATCATGGCGATGTTGAATCGGAAATAGGACTTAGTAGAGGCTGTCCAAGAAGGTCTGTTACGACCTGAGGGCCAGCCTCGTTTTTTTTAATTTATCCTTGCCTAAAATGCCGAAAAAAAGAGAGCTAAAATGAAGTTTGCATCATTTTGTTTGCCGCTTTTCCCTTGTATGCTAAACATATTCGCTGCCTCAGGCGGCGCGCAACAAGTGATGCAGAGGGAGAGGGGTTATTATGCTGAAATGGTCGCTCGCTAAGAAGGAGCATGTGGGGTGGGCTGCGTTTATTGCACCTGCATTTCTCATTTATACCGTAATTTTTCTAGGGCCGGTAATTACCAGCTTCTACTACAGTTTGACGAATTGGAACGGGTTTTACAAAACGATGGATTTTGTGGGCTTGCGCAACTTTGCGCATCTGGCAACGGATGGGGCATTCCACAAGGCGCTTCGCAACACGTTCTGGTTCACACTGCTGATCGTCGTTTTGCAAAACGGTCTTGCCATTCCGCTAGCTTTAGCGCTCGATTCGAAGATTAAATCCAAGTCAGCGCTGCGAGCCGTATTTTTCACGCCGGCAATTCTGAGTCCCTTGGTTGTAGGCTATACCTGGATGTACATCTTTCAGCCGCAGAACGGTCTCCTGAATGGCCTTCTGGGGATCGTGGGACTTGGCTCTTGGGAGCAGTCGTGGCTGGGCGATCCGCAGTACGCTTTGTATTCACTAGTTACGATCGTACTGTGGCAGTATGTCGGCTATTCCATGGTCATTTTTGTCGCCAATCTGCAGTCCATTCCCGGAGATTATTATGAAGCCGCCGACATTGACGGCGCGGGAGCCTGGCGCAAGTTCCGCAACATCACGCTCCCGCTGATGGCGCCATCGATTACGATCAATGTCGTACTGGCCAGTATCGGTTCGTTAAAGGCGTTCGACATCATCTACGTGACAACAAAAGGCGGACCGTTTCAGGCAACGGAAACCATTACGACGCTGCTTTTCAAAACGGCTTTCACCCAAAGCAACTTCGGCTACGGCACGGCAATTGGGGTCGTCATGTTTTTTATCATCTTGTTGATCTCGGTCATCCAGATTGCCGTACTACGCAGAAGAGAGGTTGGGGTTTAAATGAGATTGAAATCAGGCCGTGTGGCAACATTGGAAATCGTCATGATCTTGCTTGCCCTATTGTTCGTTATTCCGTTTTATTTTGTACTCTCCATGACGTTCAAAACACCGGAGGAAATGGCGGGATTTCCGCTCTCGCTGCCCCATAGTTTACGTTTGGGCAATTACGCGGAAACTTGGCAGATGATGCGCTTTCCTCTGGTGCTTGGCAATACGCTGCTCATAACGGTTTGCTCCGTTGCGGTGTTGATTGTATTCGGCTCGATGGCTGCATATCCGCTTGCGAGGAAATCGAGCCGAACGTATAATTTGATGTATCTCTACTTTACTGCCGGTATCATGGTGCCGTTTCAACTGGCGATGGTTCCCTTATACCGCTTTGTCAACGCGCTTCATTTAGTCAATACATATCACGGTGCGGTTCTCATCTATTCCGCGATCAATTTGCCGCTTGCTGTATTTTTGTTCACGGGATTTCTGAAATCGACGCCCAAGGAGCTGGAAGAAGCGGCTTGGATCGATGGCTGCTCCAAGTTTCGTGCCTACTGGGTCGCTGTATTTCCGATCATTAAGCCGGCAACGGCGACGGTTGCTGTCCTCTGCTCGCTGAGTACGTGGAACGATTTCCTAGTCCCGCTGCTTTTCCTGCAAGATCAGGGCAGACGTACGATTACCATTGAACTGTACATGTTTGTAGGCGAGCACGTGACGAACTGGTCGCTGCTGTTCCCAGGCATGGTATTGTCCATCTTACCGCTGCTTATTTCCTATATTTTTCTGCAAAAATATATTATTAAAGGCATCGCTGCCGGCTCAATTAAAGGTTAGAGGGTTACATCAAGAGGGCAGGGGGGAGCGAGATGAAGCCGAAGGCTTACCGGGTTCGGGACTGGAATCTGAACACGAAGCTGATCTCCGTTTATTCCGTCACCATCATCATTTCGGTCATTGTACTAACGCTGCTGGGCTTCCAACACTATAATGCGAATTTGCAGAAGAAGGTCGGGGAGTATGGCCTCAGTTTAACCGATCAAGTACGCAAAAATTTGGACACTTACATTCGGCAAATCGACCTAATGACGTCCACTTTTTATCTGGATGTCCGGGACAGTTTGGGCAAAGAAGTTAACCGGGAGAATCCCGCCGAGGCTTTCCGGGAAAAAGTGATGATTGACCGGGCGCTTCGCAATACGATACTGGCCATCCCGTTCTCGGAGCTGCTTGGCGCGTATTGGATTAAAGACGGTCAAGTCTTGTACTCGCAGTACGGAACGGGTGACTGGATCGATCATACCGGGTTCCGGGAGGCCGGCTGGTATGACCGCGTCCTGCAAATGGACGGCAAAGGCTTGCTGATTCCCCCTTACAAGGTAAATACGAGAACCGGGGAAGCGTATGTGTTTTCGTATGCACGAAGCATCGTGAATGTGGACAACCGTCAGTCTGCCGGCGTGCTGCTGCTCGATTTCTCGGTTAAAGGCCTGGAGGAAATAACCGATAATGTCAAAAGCTCTTCGGCCGGCACCTTGTTCATACTCGACGAAAACGGACATATCGCCTATCATCCGGACGCGTCGCGCATGAAGGATACATTCCTACTGAAGCCGGGAGCTTCGTATGGCTATTATAAGGACACCATCGACGGCCGGCAAACGTTGGTTCACTATGTCCGTTCTTCGCTTTCTCAGTGGAGCATTGTCAACACGATTGAAGTCAGCCAGCTTTCCAACGAGCTCGGCCTGCTTCATAAATTACTTTGGACGACTGCTGCCATCCTTCTTCTCGTGTCGATTTCACTAACGGCGTTTCTGACGACTACGATCAACCGGCCGCTGAAGGAGCTGAAAAAGCTGATGCGTCGCGTAGAACTGGGAGACTATAACGTAAAGTACCATACCCGTTCGAACGACGAAATGAACCACTTGGGCCATAGCTTCAATACGATGGTGAGTAAACTAAATGAGTTGGTCAATAATGTTCTGCATATGAAGATATACCGTCAACAAGCGCAGGTTCAGGTGCTGCGAAGCCAAATTAATCCCCATTTCCTGTATAATACGCTAGAGTCCATCAACATGAAGGCGGAGATGAACGGAGATTACGAGGTGGCGGACATGGTGTCGCTGCTGGGCAAGCTGTTCCGCTTATCGCTGCGCTCTGAAGCTGAGAGCGTACCCCTTTTTCGCGAGCTGGAATACGTTAATGTATTTATGCGATTGCAAACCATACGATTCCCGCATTTATCGATGGTGATCGAAATCCCCGAAAGTCTGATGACGATAGACATTCCGCGATGGATTATTCAACCGCTCGTAGAGAATGCGATCATTCATGGTAAAGTGCAGGTCAACAAGGAAGGGTTAATTCTTATCCGGGCCATGATGGAAACAAACGGCGATCTGACGATTTTCATCGAAGATAACGGCGTGGGATTAACCGCCGAGCGATTGGAATGGCTGCGCGTTATGCTTCGGAACTCACAGCAGGAGGAGCTCGAAGACGGCGATCATATCGGATTGCGGAATGTTCACCGCCGCATTATGTACCTGTGCGGTGACAATTACGGCCTTAAGATCGATAATCGCGCGGGTGGCGGCGCCCAAGTGATCATTCGTTTAAATGTTATTCAAAAAGGAGCACAGAGCGAATGCCAAAGCTGCTGATCGTAGATGACGAAGAGATGATAAGGGCGGGATTGTCACAAATGGTGCCCAGGCTGCTGCCGGAGTGGGAGGTCGCCGGAGCTTGCCCGGATGCCGAGAGCGCATGGCAGACTATCCAGCGTGTGGAACCGGATTTGGTTATCCTCGATATCGGGATGCCAGGCGAAAGCGGGCTGGTGCTGGCGGACAGGCTGTCTCGCCTGAAACCGGATATTTCTATTATCATGCTGACCGGCTATGACAGATTTGAGGACATCCATTCCGCCCTGCGCAGCGGTGTTAGCGCTTACTTGCTTAAGCCTATTCAACGGGATGAATTGAAGCAGGCCATCGTTAAAGTCGGGGAAAAGATTGCCGGACGAACGTCGCAGAGCAACCGGCTGCTCGTTCAGGCGTTAACGGAATGGGTGCTCACTGCTGAAGGTCCAGCTCTGCGAACGCTCATTGATATTTTGGACAGAGAGGGTTTGAGAGGGCAGGAGATCAGCTACAATTTGCAGTTGACGATGTTCGTCCAACACGATAACGGAAGTACGGACAAAAATTTGGAAGAGCGTCATGCCCGCGCGGGCGAGATCGTAAAAGCCATGAGCCGATCAGGTTCAGAAATCCTTAAGTGGGCTGTAGTCCCGATCGCCAAGTCCTGCGAGCTGCTGTTCGTGGCAGGCAGGCGATTGATCTGCCCTTCATCAGCCATAAGCGGGAACACAGAGAGCGGCATGCTGGCAGCCGCAGGCGATCCGGTGACGGATCCGGCCGAGCTCCCTCGTTTGTTCCGCGAAGTGCAGGAGCGGCTCCTGCGCAGCGGAACGGAAGCGGATAGTCTGACCCCGGAAGAGCTTGAACGGTTGTCCCGGCTCACGCTGGCGCTGGAGATGAACGATTTGGATGGTACGGTCGCCGTACTGCGGCATGAAATACAAGCTTGGCGTTCGATGGAGCCGCTTCAGAAGCTGCGCGCCGGTTTTCGGCTCATTGCCTTTTTTTCAGGGCCAGAGACACGCAAACTTCAATCTAAACTATTGAAGAGGATGCAGCCCGAGATTGACAAACTGACGAGCAGGCTGCTATTCAATCCCGATCCTGTCCTTTTACAGCTGGAAGTGGAAATATTGCCTGACAAATTGGCCGGGCTTCAACCTTTTGCACCGGATGACCGCAAAGTGATTGCGAAAGTTAAGGAAATTATCAAACGCGAATTTATGAATCCTAATTTTACACTGGAACAGGCGGCAGCGGGCGTCTATTTGAACCCTACGTATCTCAGCGAGCTGTTCAAGGAATCAACAGGCCAAAAGTTTATCGATTACATTACCGAAGTCCGGTTGAACGAAGCCCGGCGCATGCTGATGGAGACGGATATGAAGATGTATGAGGTGTGCGACTCGGTAGGCTATACCAGTTCCAAATACTTCAGCACCTTATTCCGCAAGAGATTTGACGTAACGCCGACGCAATACAGAGAGAGCAGCGGGGATCGGCAAAGCGTGAGTACGGATTCAGAATGAAAAAAGCGGAATCGCAATGCGGGGCTATCTTCATGAGGCGCCCGCTTGAGGATTCCGCTTTTCTGTGCTCAGAACGCAATAAAGCTGTAGGTTCCCGATCCGAACCGGAGGGTTACAGTATCTGGAAGCCGCTCCCCGCTCAGCAACCCTTCCGTGCCTTCGGCGTAAAATTTATTTTCCTTCCATACGAGTTGCCCCGCGTTCTCTTCATAGATTTGCAGCGCGTCCAGCCCCTTAGCCAAAGAGAGCGGGGTCAGCCGTAATTCTGCTTGAGCCCCGGCGGGCACAGCAAATGTCATCTTGAGGCTCTTATTTTGGATTCGGCGCTCCCACTTTGCACTCGTCATTCCGAAGGGGGTGGGGACGCGTGCTTCGGCATATTCAAGGCCCTCCGGGCAATAAGGCTGGAAGCGGATAGTGGCGAATCCGGGAGCCGCGATTTGAATGCCGGCTACATATTCGGTTAGCAGCCGGGCGGGATAACCGTTCCATGCGTGGCTGTGAGATTCGATATCGTCCCAGCCCTCCCACATGGTGGGGGAGCCTTGCGCGATCATGTAGCCCCATCCGGGATACTCCGATTTGCGCAGCAGAGCGAAAGCCTTATCGGCGAATCCTTGCTCGAACAGCAAACGCAGCAGAGGCAGGGACAGAACGGTTCGCGCTTCCCACGGCTGTTCGGCGATGCGTCTCAGCATGGCCGATCGATCGGCTGTCTGGGGTGCGAGCCCAGCTAACATAGCTAAGGCATTTACCCCTTGATGCCTGGCGGGCGATCCCAAACTGTCCATGAATCCGTTAGACTCAGGATCAAACAGCTGATTGGCGATGCTTTCGGCGAGACGCTTGGATGCTGCCGTCCATGACTCGCTATCTTGATCCAATCCTGCAATAGCCGACATTTGCCCCAGCAGCAGCAAAGCCTGATAGAGCTTCGTGTTCTGAACCGTCAGTACAGCGCCGCTGTCGTCAACGGTCGGGTAAGGCCAATCGCTGATATGCCACCACGCGCTCTTGGGCAGAAGGCCGTCCGCTCCGCAGAAAGAGAGCCAGTAAGCAACAGAGCGTCTCGCGGCATCATAGTGCCGTCGGATGAAGCCGGCGTCTCCAGTTGCCTCGTAAACTTTCCAGAGCAGAGTAACAAAATGCAAATCCCATTCAGGAATGCGGATAGCGAAATCAGGGTGTTCGTCATTGCTGGGAGCTACAAAAGGAAAAGCTCCATCCGGCTTCTGCGCTGCCGTGAAGTCGGCAAGCGTCTTTTCCAACATCGCGGCTGCCGAATCGAAATGATAAAGCAGCAGCTCGGCTTGCAAATCGCTGTCGGCCAAATATTGAGCTTGCTCTCGGTGAGGACAGTCTACAATTTGACCCAGTATATTGTTCTTCTGTGTCCGTACACAAGCTTCGTGAAGAGCGTTCAAGAATGGATCCGAGCTGTGGAACAGCCCATCTTCCGGCAGTCCCGTTCGCATGGCTGTCACGTGGATCTGATCGCCTTGAAGCGGGACAGGGTAGCCCGTCACTTCGATATAGCGGAACGCTTTGTAGGTAAATGCGGCTTCCCACTCTTCCATATCATCGCCACGCATCGTATATTGATCGTAGTAATGTTCGGATGTTTCGTTGCATACTTTGCGTTCCACGCCTCCATCCGCTGCAAGCTGCTCCGCATAACGCAAACGGACCGTGGCGCCACGGATGCCGGGAAGACGCAAGCGGACCCATCCGGACACGATGCATTCGGCATCGTAAATTTGCAGGCAGCCGTCAGCGTTAAGCTCCGAACGGACAAGCTTGGGTACGAAGATGTCATCGATGCCCCCTTCGGGAATTCGCTGCGGTGTCAAACGCCATCCGGCTTCGGCGGCAGGAGATAACTCGGCAGGGGAGCATTCGGTATCGCGATAACCATATTGGGTCCACGAGGAGGACAGCTTGCGCGCATCGACATCTTCTATGGGGGAGATTCTCCGGTTTTGTTGAAAAGGTGTCCCTGAACGATGAGCGCCGCTTGATAAGTGTTTCCAATACGGATCCGTAGCCCAGCGCTGCCGTTCGCCGTTTTTCATGACGAGATCCGCTTGTACGATTAGACCAGGCAAGCCGTCTACGGTATTTTGCCCGCCTCCGCCCAAATAAAGAGCAGTGACCGCCAAGCAGTTAAGGCCGTCCGGACGAAGCAGCGGCGCGATGTCGTAGGTGATATACAGCTTTCCGTTTTGGGGATCGGATGGAGCGGGACTCACATAGCCGCCGACACGCGTTCCATTGAGAAAGAGCTGAAAATAGTGATGGGCGGAGATGGATAAATAGGCAGAGAGAACCGGCTGCTCCACGATGTATTCTTTACGGAAGTAGGCAAACTGGTTGGTGGCAGCCGGCTCGCCGTTCCAGATCCAGCTGGCTGTCCAGTCGGCAGGCGTAAGGCCGGTAACAAAGGAGGCTTCGCTTTCCGCCGGATCAGGGTGGTCTTCTTCCCATACAAGCAGTTTCCAACAGTAGCTTTGATGCGGTTTAAGGACAGGCCCGTCATATGGCAGGAAGGGCATCACGGTGTCCGTCGGGCCGCTATCCCACAGCCCGGCTCCAAGAGAGCCGTCAGGTTCAAGCGGAAAGAGTGAGATTTGGCAGCTTTTTTGCCGGATGCTTCGGCGGTCACAGGCGAGTTGCCACTGGAAATGAAAAGCTGCGGGGTCGATGCCGATCGGCCGTTCCCATCCGTTAATGGACAGGGAGGCGAGAGTAAAACGGGGGTTACTTTTCACGGGCAATCGTCTCCTTCGTTGTCTTATGTTCATAATCCTAATTAATTATAGGCAACACATAGCGGCTGCCAAGGCTGCAAACTTAGGAAAGCGTTCGTTATTTTCTGGGGTTTTGCAAGGGCGCAGATCCTCCCGGCGGGAAAAAGGAATGTTCCGAAAATAAAGGAACAAACATGAATTTATGAACATGTTTTTTTGAACTTATTTTTTCTAAGATAGAGCTGGGATCAAACCTTTCATAATTTTAGGAGGATGAAAAAAATGGGGAAAAAGAGTCTGGTCACGGCATTGTCACTTATCTCAGCATTGTCTCTAACTGCATGCAGCAATGGCGGAAACAGTCCATCCGCAAGTTCGGCTGCTCCGGCAGCGGTATCCGCAAGCCCAACTAGCGCCAGCACGGAGAAAGTCGTATTGAAAGTAACGGGGTTTAAGTCCGGTTCCGAGCTAGGAGCGATTCCTGAACTTAATGACAAGTTCATGAAGGACAATCCGAACATCAAAGTCGTATACGAAGGAATGCCTGGCGGACAGTTCAAAGAGTTCATCAAAACGCGGTTTGCAGCCTCTGACGCATCGGATGTCATTATGCTGCATCCGGGTCTGTCGGACATTATTGCTTATGGCAAAGCAGGGTACTTGTACGATTTGTCCGCAGAGCCATGGATCAAGAATTTTACAGATGCTTCCCTCAAGGCTACCTCGGCTAACGGCAAAGTATACGGCATTCCGAATGACATGAATGTACTTGGCGTGTACTACAATAAGAAGCTATTCGCCGATCTGTCGATCTCGGTCCCGAAAAGCTGGGACGAATTCGTCGCGGCCTCGGAGAAAATCAAGGCGGCAGGCAAGCTCCCGATTTCCATCGGAAACAATGACGGCTGGATGACGCTGGCTGCTCTGTACACGATGGCGCCTGCACTCGTATATGCCGACAATCCTAACTTGGATGCACAGTTGAATGATGGTACGGCTACATTTGCCAAGAGCTGGCAAGATATGAACCAGAAATGGTTCTCGCTCAATGATAAAGGCTATCTGACGCCTCAAAGCACAGGAGTCAGCCTGGATCAGGCGCAGCAAGCTTTCGCCAAGGGGAATGCGGCCATGTACATTGATGGAAGCTGGTCGCTCGCCGGCATTAAAAAGGCAGGTCCGGATCTTGATGTCGGCATGTTCGCGATGCCTTCCAATGCAGCGGGCAAAGATGTCGTCGCTTCAGCTGCTGTCGGAACTACTTTAGCGATTAACAAAGATACGAAAGTGCTTGACGCAGCTAAAAAATATGTTGCCTTTTGGAGCCAGGTAGACAATCAAAAGAAATGGGCGGCAAGCCAGCAGGCGTTCATGACGATTAAAGGTGAAACAGGTGATATGGATAAAGCCTTTACTGAGATTGCGAAGGTCGTAGCAGCAGGCAAGAGCTATCCTTTCCTCGATCAGGGCTGGTTGTATGGCAGTGCGGCTACTGGCGAGTTGATGACTTCTGCACAGGGCGTTTATTTGAAGGCGATTACACCGCAAGCCATGCTGGAGAGCATGGACAAAGCGTGGAAGCAGGCGGCAACGAAGTAATCGTGCATTTCCTTATTACGGATAAGACAAATTTCTTGGAAAAAAAGCAGCCGAGCGACTCGGACTGCTTTTTTTTCTTTGCTTTCGGACTAAGAAATTTACAAGGAAATCGCATTACGATAACATTCACTTAACAAATTATGCTCATAATAAGAGGTCTAGACAAGATTTCGTTATCGGTCAGGTTGACAAGCGAGCAGCAGCCTTTCATGATAAAACCATAGAGTTGCGCTCAAGCATGACAGCATGAAGATTAGATAGAAATATACTTGCCGTTCAGGAGGAAGCGATGTATCCAAGATATATGCAAATTCGCGATGAAATCAGTACACAGATTGAACAAGGCGAACTGAAAGTTGGCTATAAATTTCCCTCAGAGCCCGAGATGGCCAGCAAATTCGGCGTAAGCCGCGAAACGTTTCGAGCCGCGGTCAAAAAGCTGGAGGAAGAAGGTAAAATTCGCGTTCAGCACGGAGTAGGCACATTTGTCATCAGACAGCTCGATAAAATTCCGAGTGATCTTTCCCGGCTGCAATCGACAAGTGAAATGATCCGAATTTCCGGACGTCAGGAAGGGGATCAGCAGTTGTCTGTCAGCTACGCTTCTTGTACGGAGGAATGGGCGGCCATTCTCAATCTCAGGGAAGGGGAGCCGGTTGTGGTGCTTGAACGGGTCCGCACAGCGGATCATGAGCCGGTCATGACTTCTTTCTATATTTTACCGCAGTCTATTGTAGGGGAAGCCTTTAACGAGGAAAGCTTCGGCGGCTCGATGTTTCAATTTTTGGAGCAGAAGCTCGGCATTAAGATTAAGCGCAGCCATACGGAAATTACGGTTCCGCTGCAGACAGATGCGAGGGTTCAGAGCTTGACGGTACACCCCACGACGACTGTTTTGCAAATGAAGCAGACGCATTTTGATGAAAATAATTTTCCGATTTTTTATGCTTGCGATTATTTTCGCAATGATGTCTTTCAGTTTTGGGTTGAACGCTTTTCGTAACGGCGCACGTTGCATGATCGCATGATAAAACCTCTGTCGGCTCGCTTTTCGCGGGTTGGCAGAGGTTTTTTTGCAAGCTCCTCCCTTTGCAGCGGAGCATTAATGCGCCGCGGTCGTTCGAGGAGGAGATGTATAGACAACATTTATAAAACATTTACATTCCAATGATATGCAGTTAACAATTCTCCTGCATACTGAGGGTGAATGAAGTCTAGACAACTAAAGAGCGTCAATGTGCATTTAATTCGAACTAGGAGGCAGAGAGAAATGAAGAAACCATGGACCACACTTGTATTGGTAGGTACGACGCTAACAACATTATTGACCGGCTGCGGGGGGAACGAATCGAAAACAGCAGCGGTAAGCCCCTCTGCTTCTGCAAGCCCGGCCGCTTCAGCCAAGCCGGCAAGCAATGTGAAGATGGCGCTCAATGTTGCGACAGCCGGCGATACGAATATGACGGAGCTCCAAGAGAAGTACATGATTCCAGAACTCAAGAAAAAATTTGCAGATGCTAACGTTAACGTAGTCGGTACAGGCCCTGGAGACGCTGGATCACAGAAAATTTTCGAAAAGCTGAAAGCGCAGAAAGATGCGGGCAAGAAAGAATGGGATATCGATGTTGCCATCGTTCATCAAAGCGCGATGCAATCGCTAATCGACAACGATCTCATCGAGAAATGGGTTCCGATGTCCGCGAATAAGGCCGCTGTCGTCTCTGCCGACAGTAAAAACAGCTTGGGAACTAACGTGGACGGCTACGTGATTCCGCTTTATCACAGCCAAGTTGCCTTTGCTTACAATCCCGATAAAGTGAAACAGGTGCCGAAAACGATCGACGAGATTGAAAAGTGGATTCAAGCCAATCCGAAGCGTTTTGGCTATAACGGCATCAAAAACGGCATGAGCGGCGTAGCGTTCGCGACGGCATATCTCTATGCAAAGAGCAATGACTACAAGGCATTAACCGAAGGTCCTTTCAACGCGGATCTCGAGAAGAAATGGCCGGACATCATCAAGCAGTTAAAGGCGCTGCCAGTCGTTTATACGAACGGAAACAACGGTACGCTGGACATGCTTAACCGTGGCGAGATCGACATGGGGCCGGTATGGGTCGATATGTTCAATCAATGGGTTGCAGACGGCCGTATGAACCCGAATTTCGGTCTGAAACTGACGGATCCGGGTATGCCGGGACAACCGCTCTACGTTGTAATTCCGAAAAATGCGAAAAATAAAGAGGCGGCTCTAACATATGCAGATTTCATGACGTCTCCGGAAATTCAAGCGAAGGTCATCGTCGGCCAATTCAGCTGGTACCCTGGCATCAATGCGGAATCGGTGCTGCCGAGCGTTAGCGAAGATGCGAAGAAAAAGCTGTTTAAAGATGTTTCTGCAGAAGATCTGAACAAGCGCGGGCTGCAGTTCCCGTTGGCGCAGTTTTTAGGTGATTATCAAGGGGCTTTTGAAAAAAATTAATGCATGGGAGGGGATGAAGCCAATGTCTCGACCGAATACCGCATCAATTGGCGCTTCGTCCTGGATCCGTTGGTTGGCTGGAATCGCGATGGTGGCTCCAGCCACACTTATTGTTGTGGGGCTCTTTCTGTATCCGTTTCTTGATTCCCTGCTGGGAAGCTTTCGTGACAAAAACAGCCAATGGACAATGGACAACTATGTGAATGTTCTTACCTCATATTCCGGAGACTTCCTTTTTACCATTTTCGTTTGTTTGATCAGTCTCGTGCTGGTACTTATTTTGGCGGCTTTTCTTGCGGGCTGGCTGCGGCTGAAAGCCGATCCTTTCGTTGAGTTTTTGTTCAAAATACCTCTGTTCGTGCCGTTTGTCGTCGTCGGTCATGCGATGCGGGTCTTTCTCGCACCGCACGGCACGCTGAACTCATTGCTTTCCGCAACAGGGCTGTTCAACCCGGATGCGATGCCCAGTGTCGCCTTTTCCACTGTCGGTCTCATAACGGCGCTGGTTTGGAAAAGCATGGGGCTCACGCTGCTACTGTTCATGGGCGCGTTCCGAGGCATCAACGGCAGCTATTTAGAAGCGGCGCGCAATGTCGGTGCGGGCAGTTTTCGCTTGATTAAGGATATGATGATTCCGATGTCTTGGGGGACGATCGGCGTGGCAGGCGTTCTGACGTTCACCTCCTTGATTGGCAATTTCTCCATTCCCGCTATGCTTGGCGACGGCGGAGGCCACCAGATGCTGATGGTCGATTTGTATTATGAGCTCGTTTTTATGCATAATTCCGGAGCTGCCAATGCGCTCGGCGTCATCTCTTATATCGCATCGCTCGGAGCGGCGATCTACTATGTGAAGAAGGTGGCCAAGTCATGAATGCGGACTCAACCCAAGCGATCAATAACAGGAAATCACGCGGACTGCTGTCCCTGGTTATACGACTGTCGATTTATGCGTTTTCCATCTTTATGATTTTCGGACCGATTTCCAGTTTGATTCTGTGGTCATTCGCCGAAAAATGGTACTGGCCGCATATGCTCCCCCAGGACTGGGGATTCAAGTACTGGGCGAAAGTGTTTGACGGGAAAATGCTGACCGCGCTCTCCACAAGCTTCGGCATTGCTTTTTTGGTAACCTTCATAAGTATTGTTCTTTGTGTGCCGCTGTCTTATTTGTTTGCGCGCTTTCGCATTCCGGGAAAATCGCTGCTGCTGCTGCTTTTCTTACTGCCGCAAGCTTTTCCTCAGCTTCCGGTTTTTACTAACGTCATGACGTCGATGTACAAATGGGATCTTGTAGGCACGATTACAGGCGTAACGCTTATCCATCTGGTGGGCGCAATCGTGTTTTCTGTATGGACAATGGTGTCCGTGTTCCAGCATATTTCGGTTGTTTTGGAAGATGCGGCGGTGAATCTCGGTGCCTCCCGGCTGCGCACCTTTTTTACCATCACGCTGCCGATGGCCGTTCCTGGCATCATTGCGGCATCATTGCTGGTGTTTCTGTACTCACTCGACGAGTTCACAGGAAGCTTGCTGATCGGTTCGCCCTTCATCTCGACAATGCCGGTGTATATGTATAATTCGGCCATGGGGTACGAGATGCAGACGGCATCCGTGACAGGCCTGCTTCTGATGATACCCGGCGTCTTTCTGCTGCTGCTGATGCAGCGATTTATGAAATCTGAATATATGGCCGCTTTTGGAAGGGGATAGTTATGGAGATCCGACTAGAGAATGTATCAAAACAATATGGTAAAAGCCGTGGGATCGAAAATATTTCACTTTCCCTGCCGCAAGGCGGTTTTACCGCGATTGTCGGCCCGAGCGGCTGCGGCAAAACGACGCTGCTGCGCGCGCTCGCCGGCTTTCACGATATCGATTCAGGCACCATTCGTTTTGGAGACAAAGACGTCACGCATGCGCCTTCGAGCGAACGCGGAGCGACGATGGTTTTTCAGAACTATGCCTTATGGCCCCATATGTCCGTCTTTGACAACGTTGCCTACGGATTGAAGCTTCGCAAAGTCAAGAAGGATGTCATTGAGCAAAAAGTATTCGACGTGCTGCGCAAAGTGGAAATTCCCGTGCAGGAAATCAAACACCGGAAGCCGCAGCAATTTTCCGGCGGTCAACAGCAGCGGATCGCTTTGGCGCGGGCGCTCGTGATCGAGCCGAATTTACTCTTGATGGACGAACCTCTCTCTAACTTGGATGCCAAAGTCAGATCGCGCCTTCGCGTCGAAATTCGCGATATTCAGCAAGCCTTCGGCATTACGGCCTTGTATGTCACGCATGATCAGGAAGAGGCCCTGTCCATGGCGGATCATCTCGTCATTATGAAGGATGGACGCGTCGAGCAGGCAGGTAAGCCGAGCGATGTGTATTACCGGCCGGCTACCTTGTTCTCGGCTCAATTTATGGGGGAGAGCCATACGCTCACGGTTTCGAAAGACGGCGAGCACAAGCAGCTCGTCATTCGCGCGGAAGATGCGCAGCTGCTGCCTGAAGACGCTAGTCTTCCCGCTTCGGCCGCTTACCCGGATGTTCGCAGCCGGGATGGTTTTGTCTATTTTCATGCGGAAGTGAAAAGTCATCTGTTTATCGGTTCGAGCTACCGTCATTTGGTGACGGCAGGCGGACAAATCTTTTTTGTCGATGCCCAGAAGATGCAGGCGCCGGGCAAGTACTGCGTTGGCGTGCCGGAAGAGCGGGCTTATTGGTTTGCATGAAGGTGAAAGGACAGGGGAGAGAAGCGCTTGATCACATGGATGGAACATAGACGCAAAATACTGGTTTCAGATTTGCAGCGGAAGCTCACGAGTTCAGTCGGTGTTAAGCTTTTTATCCTCTTTTTCATATGTATCACGCTGTTTGTCTCTGCTGCCGGTTATGCTTCTTACCAGGTGGAGAGGAGTATGCTGGAGCGGCAAGTGGCGTCAGCTTCCAAGCAAATGATTATTCAAGCGAGAGAGAAGCTGGACATGCTGTTTGGCAGCTTTGAAACGTTCTCGTTCCAGTTTGCGGTGGATCGGGACCTGCAGAGCGAGATTAAAACGTATTTGGGAAGCGCTGCGGGGACCTCTGCACGGACGAGCCAGTGGGAGGCGCTCAAAACAAGAATGGAAGACGTCCTGTTCAGGGATTCCTCGCTTGACGGAATAAAGCTTTACGGCCCGGATGCCAAGGAAATCGTGTTAACGGGAAACAATAGCCGTTCGCTGCAACAAGGAAGTTCTTCCGCAGCGGATACGGCTTGGTATGGCTTATTGAAGACGGATGACCAAAGCGTTGTTTGGATTCAACCGAAGGAACTTAGCGCTGATGCCGCTTCATTAGGGCTAGCCCGTACCATTAAGGATCCTCTCACAAAGCAAACGATTGCTTATGTCGTAATGGAAATCAAGAAGGATGTTTTTATCAATCAATTGGATTCGATTCAGCTTGGAACAACAGGAGTAAACCGTCTGATTGACCGCCAGCACGAAACGGTGTTCGCGACGGGGGCGCTGCAAGGCGCAGACGATACGGCCAATTACGCGGATCTTCTGAAAGGCGCACAGAATTCGACGGAAAAAGCCGGAGCTTATGTGCTCACAAGCGGACAGGCTGGCGGGCAATTGGTCGTCTACGATCAACTGTCCGATGAGCGGTTAGGCTGGACGGTGGTAAGCACCATTTCGATGAATGAATTATTGAAAGGCGCGAGCTACGTGCTCAATGTCATCCTGCTGATTGTGGCGGCTGCAGCGATTGCCGCAGGAGGGCTTGGCTTCTATGTGGCGGGATTCATCGGAAAGCCGCTACGCGTTTTAAAAGATAAGATGCGTCAGGGGACGGAAGGCGATCTGTCTATTCGCGTTCATTTCGGGCGATCCGACGAAATCGGAGCCGTCGGCGAGAGCTTCAATCTCATGATGCAGCTGATCCAGAAGCTTGCCGATGAAGCAAACAAGTCCGCCGGCGATGTGTTGACGCTTGCGGACACCGTGAGAAGCGGTGCCAAGGAAACGACGAGCTCTGCGCACAATAATGCCGAGTCGACGTCGCAAATTGCCGAAGCGACTAAACTGCTTACGAAGGAAGCCGAGCGGGCAAGCGAAATGTCGCAGGCCGTTCTTGAGCAGACCGAACAAGTGATCCACGTCAGCCGGAAGATCGACGAATCGGCGAGCTGGGTGAAACAAGCCAGTAAAGAAGGAAAACAGTACATGGAGGAAGTTGTTGCGAACAACCGCACGGTTGAGCAAGTGACAGATTCATTGCAAGGCCGTGTGATGAGACTGGCGGAAAGCACGAATGCCGTCTCGCAAATCGTCAAACTGCTGAAACAAATGACGGGGCAAACGAATGTGTTGGCGTTAAACGCTGCCATTGAAGCTGCCAGATCCGGCGTTCATGGAAAAGGCTTTATGGTGATTGCCTCCGAAATCCGCAAGCTGTCGGAGGAGGCGAACCGTTCCATCGAGCAAGTCGGCCGCATCGCCACACAAATTCAAACGGATATGGAGGAGACGATGTCTGCCATCGATGAGTCGAGACCCGTCTTCCTGCGTCAATTTGAAGCTGTTCGTCATGCCGACCAGCGATTCGGCGTGGTCCACGATCAGATGATCACATTAAACGATTACTTGGAAAACGTCGACAGCGCCATTGAAAACCTCCGCCATTCACAAGATGTACTGTCCAAAGCGATGATTAACGTTTGCGCCATCTCCGAAGAAACATCGGCTTCTGCGCTTGCAGTTTCGGAGGAGACGGCCAGCCAGCTTCACATTAGCGGCAAGCTGTCCGGCACTGCCGAACAACTAAAAGAGATGTCCTCAGGGCTGAAGGAGTCGCTTGGCTACTTTCAGCGATCAGGGTCAATGACTTCATAGAAAGGTAAGAAGACGAATGAAAGTATTGCTTGAGATCAAGGAAACGCTGTCGTCTCGGGAGACGCAAACGCACCGAAGCTACCGCTTCTCCGTTCCGGAGGCATGCCGGAAATTGATTGTTAAACTGAATTATTCGCCAGGCAGCGAATCGAACGAAGAGCGGGCGAAGCATATCATCATGGAAAGTCAGCACCGATATGCAGGGGAAGGCGAAATACCGGACCCGGACAGCTGGAGAAAATATTTGCCGCTCAAAAATTTAATGACCGTTTCGCTCGATGATCCGGTTGAATTCCGTGGAGCATGCCACCGAAAAGCGGATTTTCAAATTTTAACGGTATCGGAGAGCGAAGCGTCTCCGGGCTTGCTACCCGGTGCGATTCACCCGGGAGAATGGCAGGTTACGTTAAGTTTTCATGCGATCGTAACGGAAACATGCGATTATGAGCTCATGGTGTTAGGATCGGAGGAGAACCTATGAATGCAAAGTGGCTTCCCTACGAGCTTCACACGCATACCTTTCACAGTGACGGTCGGCATACCCTGGGAGAATTGGCGGCAAGCGCCAAGGAGCTGGGGCTGCACGGCATCGCGATGACCGATCATAATACGATGTCGCCGCTCTTGAACCGGGACGCCGTGCAGGATGCGGCAGGTTTACATATTGTTCGCGGCATGGAGTGGACTACGTTTTACGGACATCTGCTTATGCTGGGCATCGAGCATTATGTCGATTGGCGTGATCTCGGCATTCGGGATATTCACAAGGGCATTGAGCGCGTTCACCGGCAGGGTGGAATTGTCGGCATTGCACATCCCTTCCGCATCGGCAACCCGATCTGCACGGGCTGCTATTGGGAGTACGAGGTTTCCAACTGGCATGATATCGATTATATCGAAGTATGGTCGTATACGATGCCATCGATATTAACGAGCAATCAGCGGGCTTTTCAAATGTGGACGAATTTGTTGAATGAAGGCTGCCGGATCGCGGCTGTTTGCGGGCGGGATTGGCATGATTCCGTCCCGACATCGGACCCTGTTGCCGTAACGTATTTACAGTTGGCGCATAGCACCGCACCATATGGTGAGGATCGTCATGTTGTTGAAGCCATTCGCGCCGGGGCTGTCAGCGTTACGATGGGGCCGCTGCTCTTGCTTGAGCTTACCTCAGATCAAAGCGTTTCTTACGGGATTGGCGATGTGGCGGCAGTCCGGGATCTTCATACGGAGTGGGAAGTGACTGTGCGGCTGGACATGTCGGCAAGAGCCGGATATTGGCAGCTGCACGATCAATTGTTTACCGTAGAACTGAATAGCAATCAAGGCACAGTCGCCAAGCTTACATTGCCATACAGCGGTGAGGCGGTCACCTGCAAGCTGAGCGTGGACGGGATGACTTGGCTGCGGGCGGAGCTGTACGGTGTGATTGCGGGCTGTCGAACGATGATCGCTTTCACAAATCCGGTTTATTTGGAACAGGCATAAATGGTTATTGCACCACCGAACGGCTGAACATTCAGCCGTTCTTTTTTTGCTGTAAGTGACGGCTCGCAGGTTAAGCTTTTGTAAAAATAGTAACTTCCGTATAATATTGGCGTTTAATTTATTAAACAATACGCCATGAGGTGAAGCCCTAATGAAGAAGCTCGGTCCCCGAAAACTCGCTGCTCTCACAACCGCCGCCGCACTGTTGTTAAGCGATCAACTTACGTCAGCCTCTTACGCTGCCGGCAATTCGGTGAAAGTCAGTATACCCAGTTTCCCTGTACAAATAAACGGGGGAATCATCGATCCGTCCAAAGCCCAATACCCGCCTATCGTCTACAAAGACATTACTTATTTGCCATTAACCTGGGATTATACCCGCTCTTTGTCTTTGGAGTATACGTGGAGCGACTCGCAAGGTCTTCACGTTTATGCACGAGGAAATCACTATCAGGAACCGCCTGCTGGGGATAAGAACGGCAGCAACAAGAAACCAACGTATACAGCGGAACTCGTGACGTATCCCGTCTTTGTGAACGACAAAGCGATCGACAATCAAGCGGAGGAATATCCGCTGCTAAGTTTCCGGGATATTACCTACTTTCCGATGACCTGGCATTTCATGCATGACGAATTCTTTATGAATTTGTTCTGGAATCCTAAAGACGGGTTCTCCGTCGTAGGTCCGCAGCGTCACTACCTATATTCCTTCGTCAACGACTCCGCCGATTACCTGTACCTTTACTCTGGCTTACAAATGTTCAAAATCAGGAAATCATTAACCGAACAACCATCACTTTTGACCGAAGAGGAGAATCAGCAGGTTTCCGCCCTGCCGCCAAGAGCAAATGCCGAACCGCTGACGAAAGCGGAATTCGCTTCGCCGGACTCTGCGTCTATCGAACGGAAGGAGAAAACATTCTATTACAGAGGGCAAGAGCTGCTCTCGTTGATGCCTATGCCGCAGGACGGTACATCTTCTTCAGAGGGATTCATGGAACGTTCTTACGCAGGCTTAGCGTATAAGGAAGCATGGTTTGATCTTGGATCAGGAAGAAAGATCCTATCGATCGTAGAGACGGACACTAATAATAAGATTTTACCGGACATTTTTACCTATTACCGTTATTTCTTCGTGGATGGCAATGAACGACCCGTACCTTTGAATGGGTTCGCTCATTGGCCCATCTCCAGTGTTCAACCAAATCCAAATGGAACTTGGTGGTTGACGAGCAGACCTATTACAGGGGACTACATTAACGGTCGAAATGGTTTTATCAGAGGGGGAGCTTAGTCTGCTGCAGCCAAACGGTCAAACCATTTCCGTGAACCGTCAACTGAAGATAGACGAGATTGAAGTGCTTTCCCATGAGGAAGACGGCACACTCATCTTTCGTGCTTATACCCGAACAATGGAGAGGGATAATCCTGCCTTTGGCATATATAAGATTGACTAAAAGGCGTGAGTCCATGGATATACCGAACTCATGCCTTTTTGCCGTAAAGATCGTGCATTGTAGTCCTCACTCCGTTTAATTGGTCACTTCTGTGCTAGAGCTGTTCATGGTTTTGTCACAGAAGTGATCTTAAAGCTATTTAATGTCTTGAAATTCAGTAGAAAGACATCTATATTAGTAATGATTACTATTAACACAATTTATAATAGTAATTATTACACTTAAATGAAAATGAGGGGGCAAGCAAAATGAAGTTATGGGGAACGAAAACTTTTGCTTTGGCGCTAATATGTGCGGCCATTCTGGCCGGATGTTCTACGACTGCGAATACCGATTCGACCGCACAGAAGGATGAGGCAAAGCTGAAAGCGATTACGCTCTCTTGGGCTAAAGATATCGGCAGCTTAAACCCGCACCTGTATGCGCCGAATGAGCTTTTCGCGCAAGCCATGGTGTACGAACCGCTTGTGCAGTATGGCGTGAAGGGCGATATTCAGCCGGCTCTTGCAGAGAGTTGGCGTGTAACGCCGGACGGAAAAACGTACACATTTCAATTGCGCAAAGGGGTGAAATACTCAGACGGTTCGGAGCTTGATGCCGCTAATATAAAGAAGAACTTCGATGCCCTGCTGGCGAATGGAAAGCGGCACAGCTGGCTGGGATCGATCAATGAAATCAAACAGACGGAAATCGTCGATTCGCAAACTTTCAAGATCGAATTGAAAGATGCGTATTATCCGTTTTTGCAGGAGCTTGCGCTCATTCGTCCCATGCGTATGCTCGGCAATGCCGGGTTTCCTGATGACGGGAATACGGCTGAGACGATTAAAAAGCCGATAGGAACGGGCCCATGGGTACTGTCCGATTATCGAAAAGACGAATATGCGGTGTTTACTCGCAACGAACATTATTGGGGAACGAAGCCGAAGCTGGATAAAGTGACGATCAAAATCATCCCTGATCCGCAAGCCCGTGCGATGGCGCTGGAAAAGAAGGAAATCGATATGATTTTCGGGAGCGCTCAGCTGTCGCCTGCTGCATTTAAGTCAATGAAGGATACTGGCAAGTATTTGACGATGGTCTCCGAGCCGCTTTCCACGCGCGTGCTGGCCGTGAATTCGAACAGAGGTCCGACTCGGGATCTGCAAGTCCGTCAAGCGTTGGAATACGCATTTGATAAAAATACGGTTATCGAGCATGTGCTTAACGGCATCGAGAAGCCGGCGGATACGCTTTTCCCGCCAACACTTCCCTATACCAACGTGAAATTGCAGCCCTATGCGTATAATTTGGAAAAAGCGAAATCGCTGCTGGATGAAGCGGGCTGGAAGCTGGAGAGCGGCAAAACGTTCCGTGAAAAAGACGGGAAAGTGCTGGAACTGGATCTCGCCTATGACAGCAACGACCAAGTGCAGAAGACGATTTTTGAGTATATGCAAGGAGAATGGCGCAAAATCGGGATCAAAGGCAATATGATCGGCGAAGAGAAACAAGCGTTCACGAACCGGCAGAAAGAGGGAACGTTTAACCTGGCTTTCAACGAAACATGGGGCATTCCTTACGACCCGCATACGTTCGTGGCTTCCATGCGGGAGCCTGGGCATGCCGATTACCAAGCGCAAGCAGGCTTGCCGATGAAAAAAGAGATTGACGACAAAATTACGCAAGTGATCATCAGCACGGACGAGCAAAGAAGACAAGAACTGTACGCGGACATTTTGACGACACTGCACGAGCAGGCGGTATATTTGCCGATCTCCCACACGGTGAATGTTGTCGTTGCGAATAACAAGGTGAGCGGAGTTTCGTTCTATCCGATGCAGTTTGAGATTCCATTCCAAATGTTTGATATCAAATAGGAGCACCTCATGATTAACTTTCTAGCAAGAAGATTGGGCAGCATGCTGGTTGTGATCATGGGGATCACGGTGGCAGCCTTTCTGTTAATCAGGCTTATACCGGTTGATCCGGCGGAAGCTTACTTGAATCTGTCGAAAATTCCCATCACGGAAGCTGCGCTTGATTCGGCGCGCAAAGAGCTGGGACTAGATCGTCCCGTGTACGAACAATATGCCCAGTGGATCGGTCATGCGGTGCGGCTTGATTTTGGCACATCATTCATCTCGAAGAAGCCCGTTTTGACTGAATTGGCAGGAAGGTTTAAAGCGACGGCTCAGCTAGCGTTTGTCTCCTTCGTTGTGATGCTGGCCATCAGCATCCCCGTTGGGATATGGTCAGCGATTCGCCGAAACGGCTGGTTTGATCGGATCGCCAAACTCGGCGTATTTGCTCTAGCCTCTATGCCGAGCTTTTGGCTCGCCTTTATTTTAGTCTATTGGCTGGGATTAAAATGGGACTTATTCCCGCTTATGGGAAGGGGAACGGCGGCTCATCTGGTGCTGCCCTCCCTGACCCTGGCGCTCATTTACAGCACCTACTATATCCGGCTTATCCGAACGGGCATGTTGGAACATTTGGAGCAGCCTCACGTTTGGTACGCACGGTCGCGCGGGGTGAAGGAGCCGCTGATTATGCTTCGTCACGTCGGAAAGAGCACGCTGCTGCCCATCATTACGTCGCTGGGCATTACGCTCGGGCATTTGCTCGGTGGAACGGTCATTGTTGAAAATGTGTTTGCTATCCCGGGCATCGGCCGCTACATCATGGAGTCAATGGTGAACCGGGATTATGCCGTCGTGCAATGTTTTGTTTTGCTGACCGGCCTGTTTTTTGTCGTCATCAATTTGCTTGCGGACACGGTGTGCGCCTTCGTAGATCCGCGTATTCGAGAGAAAGGGGGACGGCGGCATGAGTGAACGGTTGAGCCTGACGTTTTATCGCTCTGCGGCGCTGATCGTTAGCGGAGGCTGTTTGCTGGTGCTCGCCATGATTGCCGTGCTGGCGCCGCATCTCATGCCGCATGATCCGTATGAGGTTGATATTGTACATAAATTACAGGCTCCTTCATGGGATTATCCGCTAGGAACGGACCATTTGGGACGCTGCGTATGGTCGCGAATCATTGCCGGTACACGTGTTTCGCTCGTTGCGGCTTTCGTCGTTATCGCGATCACAACCGCGCTGAGTCTGACGATCGGAATCGCAGCAGGCTACCTAGGAGGGTGGCTCGATCGGCTGCTCATGCGTGTTTGCGATCTGTTCTTAGCATTTCCGAGCTTCATTTTCGCGCTTGCCATTGCCGGTTTGCTGGGAGGCGGCGTCGTGAATCTGGTCGCAGCGCTGGTTGTCGCGCATTGGGCCGGTTATGCAAGAATGATTCGGATGATGGCTGTTAGCCTAAAGGAAAGAAACTATGTATTCTCGGCGAAAATAACCGGGGTCTCCAGCTTCGGTATTCTGCTGAGGCATATATTGCCGTTCGTGCTGCCCCAAATCATTGTGCTGCAATTTTTGCAAATGGGCTCCGTTATTTTGCAAATTTCGGAATTGTCGTTTCTTGGACTGGGCGTGCAGGCGCCGATGGCCGAATGGGGCATGATGATCAACGACAGCAAATCATGGATGGCCAGCCATCCGCTGCTGATGGTCGCTCCGGGACTTATGATCTTTGTCACGGTTGTGGCTTTCAACTGGTTCGGCGACGCGCTGCGTGACAGGCTCGATCCGAAGTCCGGTTAAAACGAAAGGAGCTGCGTATGGAACAAACGGTCATTCTGGACATTCGCAATTTGCAAGTCGATCTTCCTGTTCAAGGCGGGCGCATGAAACGTGTGGTGAGCAACATTCATTTGACGTTAATGCAAGGACAAGTGTTAGGCATTGCAGGCGAAAGTGGCAGCGGCAAAACGATGATATGCTCGGCGATACTTCGGCTGTTCAGCGCTAAACAGCAAGTGAAGGGCAGCATTCGTTTTTGCGGCGAGGAACTGCTCCAGCAGCCCGAGGCAAGAATGCGTCAACTGCGCGGTCAGGACATCGCTTTGATTATGCAAAATCCGATGGCGGCCTTTAATCCGACGGTAACGATCGGCGTTCACTTTACCGAGACGATCCGTTCTCACATGGCAATGAGCAGAGCGGAAGCGCACAGGCTCGCCTGTAAGCAAGTTCAGCGCTTTCAGCTGCCGCATGGAGAGGGGGTGCTGCGCATGTATCCCTTTGAGCTGAGCGGGGGGATGCTGCAGCGCATCATGATCGCAATAGCCGCTTGTTTGCAGCCGAAGCTGCTTATCGCCGATGAACCGACGACGGCGCTCGATACGACGACGCAGTTCGCGATATTGGAAGAGCTGCAAAGACTGCGCGAGCAAAGCGGCATGAGCATGCTGATCGTATCGCATGATCTTGGCGTCATGGCGAAGCTTGCGGACGAAGTGGCCGTGATGCGCGGGGGCATCATGGTGGAAAAAGGACCCGCCAAGCTCCTGTTCAACCGTCCGCGTCATCCGTATACGCAGGCGTTGTTGGCTGCGCGGGAGGGCTTCGGCAGCACGACCGTTTCTGCGGAAGCGGAAGAAACCGCGGATGAGGACTTCATCGAAGTGGAGCCGGGGCATTGGGTACGATCACATCAATCGGCTGGCAGGTGAAAGCATGCGTTGTATATTGGAATTGAACAATGTGTCAAAAACGTACCATTCAGGCGCTTCGTTCGTTTGGCGCCGGCGTACGGAAATTGAAGCGGTGAAGAACGTGTCGCTTCGTCTCGACGAAGGGACGTGTCTTGCCATCGTTGGCGAAAGCGGCTCCGGCAAAAGCACGCTGGGCAAAATCGTGCTCGGCCTGGAGCGGCCGGATCGCGGCGAAGCCAAGTTCCTTGGACGCAGCTTGCATGGCGTTCCGGCTAAAGAGCGCAAGCTGCTGCGGCGCGACATGCAGCTGGTGTTTCAGGATTCTCACAGCGCGGTGAACCCGCGCATGACCGTGCAGAGCATCATTGCCGAGCCGCTGCGGGTGCATGAGCGCATGACGGCATCCGAGCAATCCCGGCGGGTACGCGAGCTGCTCGAAGTGGTCGGCTTGCATAAAGACGACGCCGGGAAGTATCCGCATCAGTTCAGCGGCGGGCAGCTGCAGCGGATTTGCATCGCCCGTGCGATTGCGCTCTATCCGAAGCTGATCGTGCTGGATGAGGCGGTCAACAGCTTGGATGTGCTCGTGAAAGCGAGCATTTTGCGCCTGCTCGCGGAGTTGAAGGAGCGGTATGGGCTCTCGTATTTGTTCATCTCGCATGATTTGGCAGCCGTGCGATTGCTTGCGGATCGCGTCGCGGTCATGGAACAAGGCGAGATCGTCGAAACGCTGGACGACGCAACGAGGCTTGATGAGCTGCAGCACCCGGCTGGCCGGCGGCTGCTGCAGGCCGTACTGCCTGGCATCTAAAGGAAAGGATCGCTGTTAACGAAGCGTTATGTAATTAAGATGAAGAGATTAAATCATAGATCTTATTTGAAATTGGCGATTCCACTGACCTTATCGACCATGACGACGCCGCTCTTGGGGGCGGTGGATACGGCCGTAGCCGGACAGCTTCATCATCCGGCTTATTTGGGCGGGATTGCCGTGGGTACGCTTATATTCAATACCTTATATTGGCTATTTGGGTTTCTGCGCGTCAGCACCTCCGGATTTGCAGCACAAGCTTTGGGTCAAGGAGACCGGGACCTGCAAATCGAAGAACTGCTGCGCCCGCTTGTGCTTGCAACGCTGCTAGGCATGCTGTTTGTGGTGCTGCAATGGCCGATATTACAAGCTTGCTTACATGTGATCAACCCAGAAAATGAAGTTAGAGCAATCGCTTCGCACTATTTTTACATACGTATTTGGGGCGCGCCCATTACCTTGATTAACTATGTTATTCTCGGTTGGCTGATGGGGATGGGAAGAATCAAGTTTTCGCTGTTTTTGCAAATCGCTATGAATGTGCTCAACATCTTGCTGTGCCTGTTATTTGTTCACGGCTTTCATTTAGGGGTTGGCAGCGTTGCTGCAGCTACGCTTCTTGCGGAAGGCGGGGCGCTTTTACTGGGGATAGGTTTCATTATCCGGTTGGTGCCGCTCAAGCTGAGGTGGACCCAGGTCAAGAAGTCAGCGTCTATTTCCAAAATGAAAAAGAGCATGGCGGTCAATAGCGATCTGTTGATCCGAACAGCTTGTCTATTGGCTGTATTTAACCTGTTCACGGCAGCTGGCGCCTCCTTCGGTACGGAAGTATTGGCGGCTAATGCCATTCTTATGCAAATTCAGTTTATGATGGCTTACTTTTTTGATGGCTTAGCGAACGCAAGCAGTATTATGGCTGGGCGAGCCGTAGGTTCGAAAGATCGTGAAACCTTCCGGAAAACGGTCGGTTTATCATGGCAGTGGTCCCTATTTGCTTCCGTTTCGGTGGCTGCTCTATTTTATTTGTTGAAGGATGAGACCATCGCTCTTTTTACAAGTATACACACGGTGGCGGATCAAGCTAATCGCTACAGTGTGTGGCTGGTTTTATTCCCTTTTTTATCAAGTTTAGGTCTTGTGTATTATGGCGTATTTACGGGTACTTCAGTTACCCGCCCCATTCGAAACACGATGATCGGGGCAATGCTGCTATTTCTGGCGGCCCGGTTGCTGCTGGTAGACAAGTTGCATAACGACGGACTCTGGATGGCCTTCCTCGTATTTTGCACAGCGAGGTCTCTGCTGCTGGTCATATTTGTACCGAAGCTCGAAAAAGCGCTGTTTCCCAATCGCGATGATCTAATGCAGAGCTCGCTGAAGAATTAAAAAGCTGCCCATCGGAAGCATTTACCGAAGGGCAGCTTATTTAAATATCCATCTCCTGAAAGTCTGTGATGAAGGTCCTGTAACGGGGTTTGGGATGAGCCAGGGGACTATAGGGCGTTATTTTGCTAGAAACAGCCTACTAGGCAGGGAAGAGGGAACTGGGGTCCGCTATTCCACCATCCGAGCAGATAGGTAGGTCTTTGTGGCGAAATAAAACCCTGTAGTTCCCCTTCAATCCCGAAATGTCGATTTTCTCCAAAATAAGGGAGCGGAGTTCCCTCCATCAGGCGGATCTCAAGTTATGCCGGGTAAACTACCCTGACGGTTTTTAGGAAGCAGCTGTACTTTATTTAGTTAAGGCATCTTAGGCCAATCTTCTTGACTCGTACTCCAATAATCAACAATAAGCCATTTTCCTTCTATTAGTTCTAATGTGACTGTATCAACATAATGACGAGATTTTCCTTTTACCATAACCTCTACCGAAGCTTCTTTTTGTTTGCCTTTTTCACGAACATCAAATATAGACTTCTGTTTAGGATGGCTAATATCCCTAATCTTCACAATGCGATAATTTTGTATGTCCCCGTACCAAAAACGATATTGTACGACCAATTGTGCATTATGATCTGGAAAGAATTCACCGGTGTTGTCAACACTAGTAACGTATAAATCATAGAAATTTATTAAAGTATCTCTTGCGGTAGCATGTTTTGAAGCGTTTGGACTTTGATTGTAATATAGATAAATAGCAAATGTAGCAACACTTATACTAAGTAGTAAAATGAGAGTTTTTTTCATATTAACCCCATATTATTCCTGCTTTAACGCGCACTTTTTCATTACGTTGATTTGTATTTCCTAAATTATTCCACACATTATTAGACACCTTGAATATGGTTTTTATTACATAATTATGTAAATTTTTTTGAGAGCATACGTAGATTCGAGAACTTTTTTTAAATTCTACTCCAAATCTATCTACGATCCGCAGAGTTCCTCCGTACGCTCCAACATACGAGTTTAGACAAGGACCAGCTACAGGCTGGGTCTTTCCTATACCTCTTTAAAAACCGTTCCATCCAATAAAGGGATGAACTTTTTGGCCGCAGGCGAAAAATGTTTGTTGCGATGATAAACATAGCTGATGCCTCTAAGGAATTGGATTCCCTCAATAGGGATCTTAACTAGCAGACCATGCTTGATTTCCTGCTGAATAGCAAAGCTAGAAACGATGGAGACACCGAGTTCATGAATGACACCTTGTTTGATCCCCTCAAGATTGCTGATTTCCAAATATTTAGGAGGGGAGAAGCCGTACTTTCGAAATTGATCTTCTAAGTAAAGGCGGGTAGCGGATTTGTCCGGTTTTAAAATGAAGGTTTCGTTAACCAAATCTTCTAGTGTACACTGCTGTTTTTGGGCCAGATGATGGGAAGGACTAACGATAAGGACGAGCTCGTCCTGATAAAATGTGGTCTGTTGATAGCGGGTCTCATCAATCCGCACGCGATCGGACAAAATCAAGAAATCGACTTTATTCGTATCGAGCATGTGAATCAGGTGGTTGGATGATGTGATATGCATATTTATTTTGATATTTGGGAACTCTGTGGCGTATTCTCGCAGCATTTTGGGAAGCAGGTATACGCCGACAAAATTGCTTGCTCCTATGGATAAGGTTCCGAAAGATAAATCCTCCAGCTGCCGGATATGATCTTTAGCTGAATGAAGCAAGTTAATAATTTGTTCCGCGTACGGCTTGAAATGTTCGCCTTGTTTCGTTAGGTATAATTTTTTTCCGATCCTGTCAAAAAGGGGAACCCCCAGTTCTTCTTCCATGCTCTGAATCTGCATGCTTACGGATGGTTGGGAGCAGTAGAGCTGTTCGGCCGCTTCTGTGAAATTAAGGCATTCCGAGAGCGTAATAAAGGTCTGCAGCTTGGATAGATTCATGATTCAACACATCCTTTTCTAAAAATAAACTATAACGTTATGTTATGATTATTCAAATATAATCAAATTGTATAATAACAGTAGCGCGAATATACTAAAATTGCAAACGGTTAACTAAAAGGAGGATGTCAATGGGAAGCGTACCCGGTGAATGGTTTGGTGGAAACTCGATTTTAAAGGCTCCACGTATTTTAGAAATGAAAGCGATAACATTTTGGGGACGATGGAAGAAGAAGTGTGGCTCATTATGAAGGTTAACACCAGTTCGAGCAGGCTTAATCACTACTGAGGAGAATGAGAGATGACAAATGAACGGACTACGGAAGAAAAGGAAGGCAAGGAGCCGTCTCGCCCAAAGAGCAGCAGAGCGGAAAACTTCATGAAAAAGTGGGGGTTCCCCCTTGCGGTTATTGTGGGATTGCTTCTATTCTTCATGCCCACCCCGCAAGGCTTAAGCGCAGAGGCACAGAAAGCAATTGCTATTTTTACGGGATCGTTAATCCTTTGGATCACCACACCCATTCCCATTTATTTAACATCGATCATTGCGATTTTGCTGCTTCCTTTAACCGGAGCTGTGAAAGATCAAGATGTGGCCTTCGGAACATTAGGTTTTGACGTCATTTGGTTGATGGTTGCGGCATTCATCCTCACGTCTGCGATGATGAAATCTAATTTGGGCAGAAGATTCGCCTTGTGGATGGTTACGAGCTTCGGGAAAACGCCGAAGAGAACGCTGCTCGTCCTTATTATCATTAACTTTGTTCTTGCTTTTTTCGTACCTTCGACAACGGCAAGAGCTACGCTAATGGTTCCTATTTGCTTGATTCTGTTAGAAGTGTATCGGGCAGTTCCGGGTACAAGCAATCTTGGGAAATTGATGATGCTGCAAGGCGTCCAAGCAGACGCGATCGCGACATCCGGCGTTATGACGGCCACATCGGGCAACATCATCGCCGTAGGCTTCATCAATGAACAAGCGGGCGGGCATATCGGCTATATCGATTGGCTATTAGCATCTATGCCTACGGCTATTATTACGATGGGATTGACCTTTCTCATTGGATTTAAGCTCTTCTCTATTAAAGGCGAGTCCAGATTTGAAAATGCCATGAGCACATTGAAGGAAGAGCTGAGAAAGCTGGGATCTTTCTCGCTGAATGAAAAGAAAGCTTTAATTATCTTTGTTTGTACCGTAATCCTTTGGGCTACAGGCGATTATCAAAAAGGGTGGTTCGGTTTTGCACTGAGCACGGAACAGACAGCGGTGCTTGCAGCACTTTTTTGCCTGCTACCTAGAGTAGGGGTACTTACATGGAAAGAAGCAAATATCAAATGGGAGCTCATGATTTTCGCTGCCGGGGCGTACGCTGTCGGCAATGCATTGGATAAATCCAAAGGCGCGGAATGGATCATCAAGAAATTGGTGACGTTCTTAGGCTTGGAACATATGAGTCATGCGCTGGTTTACGTGGTGGTCGTGTTCCTGAGCATGTACAGTCATCTTATATTTACAAGTAAAACCGTACGTGTGACGATCTTAATCCCGGCGTTCATTGCTCTGGCCAAAACATTAGGCATCGATCCAGTACCGCTGGCATTAGCTGCTGCAATGACGATGACCTATACCATCACTCTCCCTCCGCATTCGAAGGTGAATACGATTTATTTTGGAACAGGGTATTTTTCCGTCTTAGATCAAGTGAAGTATGCCATTGTGACTTGTTTTATTGGCGCTTGCGTAATTAGTTTATCTTTATTTACCTGGTTTAAAATACTGGGATTATAAAAACATTCGGAGGAAACCATGCTAAAAAGAAAAGTTATTCTGGCTATTGCTGACGGTTTGGGGGACCGTCCACATCCGCTGTTGAATCATGAAACTCCATTGGAATACGCGAAAACGCCTAATCTGGATCTGTTGGCAGCAAGTGGGATTACGGGAATGATGGATTTGATTAGTCCCGGAATTCCGGTGGGAACGGATATGGGACATCTCATTTTATTCGGTTATCCGCCGCATCGCTATCCAGGACGAGGGCCAATCGAAGCTTTAGGCATCGGTATGGACATTCAGTCGGGAGATGTCGTCTTGCGCTGTAACTTTGCTACGGTCAATGAGGACGGAATCGTCGTTGATCGCCGAGCCGGCCGGATTCGAGAGGGGACAGATGAATTAGCAGCAGCTATCGACGGCATGGAGATTGACGGAATTGACGTTTATTTCAGAGAGGCCACGGAGCATCGGGCGGTTCTTATTCTGCGCGGCGATGGGTTGAGCGATCAAATCAGCGATTCTGATCCCAAAGCACCAAACGATGGCATGCCTTATCTAGCGATAAAACCGCTGGATTCATCGGAGGCATCCAAGCGAACAGCCTGGATTGTAAATCTTTTTCTTCAAAAATCGCGTGACATTTTGCTGAATCATCCTGTTAATGCAGAGCGTCTTGAGCAGGGGAAACTGCCTGCGAATTTTATTCTGACCAGGGGAGCCGGTCAAATGGCCGATCTTGAACCGATTGCCAAGCAATTTGGTATAAGCGGGAGTTGTATTGCAGGAGAAAGCACGGTGCTAGGCGTGGCCCAATTAGCAGGCTTTAAGACGATGACGGACAGTAGGTTGACAGGCAACATAGATACGAATATCGAATTAAAAGCGAAATGGGCCATCGAAGAGATAGCGGCGAATGACATGGTTTATGTGCATATGAAAGCACCTGATGTCAAAGGCCATGATAACTTGCCGTTTGAAAAAGCAGCAGCTATCGAGCTGTTTGACCGGATGGTGGGGCTTATTTTACATTCGCTGCCGGAGGATACTTATCTTGCCCTGGCTGCCGATCATTCTACGCCTTGCGAAGTTGGCGAACACACGGGAGATCCGGTTCCGGTTCTCATTTACGGGCCAAGCATCCGAAGAGACCGGGTCACGGCGTATAATGAATTGGACTGCGCATATGGAGGATTAGGACGGTTGTCGGGGAGCGATTTTGTCAGAACTTTACATGGGTTAATGGGAATCGTGAAGAAGCAGGGGAATTAAATCCCGCATAGGGATAGATAAAGGGGCTGTCTCGCTAGGTATGAAGACCTGCGGGAGAGCCCCTTTTATCATATCGAAACAGCTACAGCTATTTCCCCCCGATATCCGCAATAATGGTGCGGTTCCTGCCGGTTTCCTTAGCTTTGTACAAGGCCTGGTCGGCCAAATGAATCAGCTCTTCAGCCGAGTCTGAGTGGGAGGAATAGTGGGCGATGCCCTGCGAGACCGTAATCGGCTGCCGGACAGGATTATCCTTATTTTGCAGCGTAATGCGAATTCGTTCGGCAACAAGATAAGCCTCTTCTGCACTTGCTTGTGGAATAAGGGCAATGAACTCTTCGCCTCCGAATCGGCAGCACACATCACTTGGCCGAACGGTTGAGGTCACTATTTTCGCGAAATGCTTCAACACTTCATCCCCTGCTTGATGCCCATACGTGTCATTAATAGATTTAAACCGATCAAGATCCATGATAATGACGGAGAATGAAGTTCCTTCCTCTATCCACTTATGCATGATGGCTTCGAGCGTTCTGCGGTTTGTAAGTCCGGTTAACGGATCTGTCATGGCATCGAGCGTCAATTGATCGGTCTGTTTTTTAATAGCCGTTAACGCATATCTGACTGCTGTCGATAACAAATCGACCTCACGGTTCCAGTGCTGTTTTCCTTCAGGCAGCTCGACATGTTCCCGACCGATTTTGCCAACCAGATCGGCCAAGGAAATGAATGGCCGCGCTAATCTGCGCGCAAGCCCGATGACGATTAACATGAATATCGAGAACGGGAGCATCGTGTACAACAGAACGGATTTGATATGACGCATTAATTGCTCATAGACGACGCTGATTGGGGACACGACAACGACGCCCCAGCCATTTTCGGGAACTTTTACATAACCCGCCAGCAAAGATTCGCCATGTAAATTGACCATCTGTTCGTAGCCGCTTTGACCTTGAATAAGCTTGTTAACGACTTGATTGGCGCTGATATCCTCGCCTAGCCGTGTTGTGTCGCGATGGAACAGCAGATGACCGTCCGATCCGACGATGTAAAAATAGGAACCTACTTTATCCGTCGGGTTGCTCCCGAAAATCATATTCAATATATTGTACTCTTGCAGATAAAGCGTGCCCCCGATGAAACCGCGGTAAGTACCTTCTTTGTCGAATAACGGCTCGCTCATAAAGACGATGAGGCGGTTGGTGCTTGCGGCAATGTACGGTTTGGAGAGGTAGGGCTTTTGCGATGCCAATGCAGCTTTCGCCGCTTCTGTCGTAATATATTTTCCAGCTGTGCCTGTGGACGAGGGCGACACATTCCGAACAAGACCCGTCTCATCCACGATTGAAATGGAATTAAAATAATTGCTGCTGTGACGCATTAATTCGAGACTTGCATATACTTCATCTGGATTCATAGCGTTTACATTTGAAAAAATGTTTGCTGAATATTGCAGACTGCTTCGCATGGATTTAAACAAGGAGTTGATCGTCTGGCTCATTTTGCCTGCGCTCGAAAAGTTCAAAGTGAGCGTCGTGTCGATCAGGGACCTTTTTTTCGATTCATAGGAAGCAGCGAGCAGAATGCTTAAAGTCAAAAGGACGGAAAGGCAGACCAGCCCTGTCAGAAGCGTGGCTAAGCTGATCTTTTTCCTCTGGTTCGCTTTTATTTCGTGCAGCATAGGTACTGGATAACTCCTTTGGACTATATAGACAAATACCGACGAAAAATCGACATGTTTCGCGGTATTTAAGCTTCTATTATATACCAAATCCCCTATAAATACAGTACCCTAGCTTAGTTAAGCTCTTTCAGCGGCTCGAAATTCGGATAAATATAGGGCGAGCTTGGTGCTGCGATCTTTTCAATGCTGGCAGCTTTGATGACAAAAATATCGTTGTCATTGTAGCTGCCATTTTGAATGGTACCGGTGACCTTGACCCACATGTCTTTGGGGTAAGTCTGAGCGGTTGGGAAGTCGATCATGACGCCGTAGGGCGTAGCATCCGCGGAACAGCAGCTAACGGCAAATCGCCCCACGACAAATTGATTGCTCTTCATGTTGTCCTCACGATAGACGAAGCCGGAGAGTTCAATTTTTTTCCCGATAAAATTTTGTTTAAAAAGGTCAATCGACGAGAGAATTTCCATGTAGATTTCCGGTTTGACGACAATGGTATCCTTTTTGTAGAGAATCATGCCGATTTTGGCAAAGTCTTCATCCCATTCGTTATCCGCGTGGAACAATTTCTGCAGGGCAGCATCTGTTTCCGCGGCAGCCGGCGTCTCCGTATTGGAAACGGACGGGGTGATCGCAGGCGCAGGCGTGGAAGCGGGAGCAGCAATCTCCCCTTGGCCGGCCGGATTTTCACTTGAGGCTGTGCTTGCCTTTGCGATCGAGGATTTGGCAGCGGAAAGATTCATCCCTTTGGCGGCGACCATGGAAGAGCTTAGGGCCGTATCCGGAAGCAAAAAGCCGATTAACAGCGGCAAAATCAGCAGCCCGTAGGCAGCCGTATTGCGCCAAGATGAGCGGGAAACAGGCTGCTCACACTCACAGGCTACGGGTTTTCCCCAATAGGAACGCAATGCCATATAACCTTGAAAGCAGGCAATGACATATAACACGACGGCAGCAACTTTTACGAAGATCATCATTCGCGGCGCTATGTAAAATTGGAGAGCGTCCGATTTGACAAGGACCACGATATAGCTGGAAAATCCGAGCAAAATCAAGGTGCGGATACAATAATGAAAACTGATTAAGCGAGCCTGGCTCATGGACATTCCTCCCTCATAGCAAAAATAAATGTTCAAAAAGCAGCGAGCAAGCGAGCACCGTGATGATAATGAGTACAGAGAGAATAAGCACAAATTTCGATTTGAATACGGAGAGCAGCATCAGCGTGCTTTTGAAATCCAGCATAGGACCAAATACTAGAAAGGTTAGCAGAGAGCCGGATGTAAACGATGTCTGAAAAGATGAAGCTACGAATGCATCCGAGGTCGAACATAAAGAAAGAATGTAGGCGAAGCCCATCATAAACAAATGAGAGCTGAGCGGACCTTGGCCGATGGCAAGGAGACTTTCGCGCTGCATAAAAATTTGAATGAGAGCCGTTAGCATGGAGCCGAAAACAAGATATTTTCCCATTTCGAAAAACTCATTCGAGGCATGTACGAAAAAGGTGTTGATTTTGCTGGAGAAGCCTCCTCCTTGGTGCTGGTGGCCTTCCCCATCTTCTTGATTCGAAAAGTTGGCGCGGCTGTTGCGCAGCGGATTGCGTTTGATAAACCGGTAAAGGATAAGTCCGATGATCACAGCCGCGGCAAAAGCCAGCCCCATCCGGGAATAGGCGATAGCTGGATGATTGCGGAATGCCATGAACGTCGCTGCAAAAACAACAGGGTTAATAATAGGCCCCGTTATAATGAAGACAACGGCAATGTAGACAGGCATTCCTTTGAGAATAAGCCTTCGCACAACGGGAATCATGCCGCATTCGCACATCGGGAAAAGGATACCGAGCAAGCAGGCAAACAAGATGCCGAGGATAGGGTTCTTCGGTATAAACCGGCGAATGGTTTGTTCCGATACAAACGTTTGCAGCAGCGACGAGAGCAGCACGCCAAGGATAATGAAGGGAACGGCTTCCAGCAGGATGCTGACAAAAATGGTTTTAAAGGATTGTATTTGTTCGGTTTGCAGGATTTGGGACAGTGAAACACTTGGCATAGTGGGAAACTCCTTACTGATAATTATTCCAGTCATTCTCAAGAGAATGGCTGTCCAGATCAAGGCCTATGAGGATCAGATAAGGCGTTCCTTGAAAAGCGGTCGGCTGCCAATTGGTGCGGTTGCCTGCAAATTGCATAAGATATGCTTCGCGATTATCGCCATTGCCGATTCGCAAATAGCCTTTCGCCCGAAGGAGCTTTTTGCCCCATTTTGCCAAATAAAGTTCCACGTAGCGCTTTGTAATCGGTCGATCGTCCTCAATGGGAATGGCCAGCGTTTGGATGCGTGAAAAAGAAGCGGCATGTTCGGCCGTCTTATTCGGCTCTTTTATCGGTTTCACAGCCTGCAGGCTCATGTTTTTGTTGAAAACGATTGAGCTTGACGGCTGCTGCTGCCTGGATGACAGACCGCCGAAAATGAAGTTTAAATCAAACAGGCTATGCGTCGTGTGCAGTAGCAGAGAGCGTTCATTGTATTTACGAACTGTTTTTTCGATGGACTTCAACTGCTTGTCTGTGACCAGATCGATTTTATTAAGCAAAAGCAGGTCGGCCACTTCCATCTGTCTTCTAAGCGTATGAACGAGCTCCCGGTCTGATGCGAAAATGCTGTTATATTCAAGCACATGTTCAGCGTCAAGCACAGTGACGACCTGATGAAGCTTCACATGAGGAAGCAGCGCAGGCTCTGTCAGCGCATCGACGATTTCTTCCGGGTTCGCGACACCTGTCAGCTCGATGAGTATGACATCCGGTTTGCGCAATAACAGTTGTTTCATGGAATCGCTAATATCGCTTTTCTTGCTGCAGCAGATGCAGCCATCGAGCAGTTTGGCCAGGTTAAGATCGGGAGAAGCCTCTTGCAGAAGGTGTCCGTCGACATCTTGCTTCCCTAACTCATTCATCAGAACCGCAGGCAAAAGTTGAAAGGCGGCGGCTTCCCGGAGCATGCGAAGAAGCAGAGTCGTTTTACCGCTGCCTAGAAATCCGCTCATTACGATGACGGGCACTTTACTCATAGATGACTCCTTTGCTATTATGTATAAATGTAATTATTACGAATTAAATTGTAGTATAAAAGACGAATCCCTGCAAGGCTAAAGATTTCGTTATTGACATCGTCTTGGAAAGAAGATATATTTGTCGGTGTAAACGTAAATATTACTATTAATGACGTTTGTTCGTAATAATTACAGATCGTAATCATCGATTAACTGCTGAGGGCGTTCTTTTTTTTGATATTAATTCGTAAATATTACATATAAATCAAAGGGGTTTATGCGAATGAGAGTTGCTTCATTACATCAGGTGGAATTCGGCTATAACGATATTCCCTGTCTGGAAGATGCTAATGTGGAAATTCAGTCCGGCGAGTTTGTTGTCGTGACGGGTCCTAACGGCGCAGCGAAGTCAACGCTGCTGAAGCTCATGCTGGGTTTAATCGAGCCGTGGAAAGGGAGCGTCTTTCTTTCGCCAAAAAATAGAGAGGGGAAGAAGCTGCGGGTAGGCTACGTTTCGCAGCAAATTGCCGCTTTTAACAGCGGATTCCCAAGCACGATACTTGAGTTTGTTCGTTCAGGCAGGTACGCAAGCGGGCCGTGGCTCCGTAAACTTCGCTTGGAAGACGATAAGTTGACAGAAGAGGCCCTTCGGCAGGTAGGCATGTGGGATTTGCGGAAACGCAAGATTGGCGAGCTTTCCGGCGGACAGAAGCAGCGGATATGCATCGCCAGAGCTCTAGCGCAGGAGCCGGATATGCTGGTGCTCGACGAGCCGACGACGGGAATGGATCAAGAGAGCCGGCTCAAGTTTTACGAACTGATGCATGCTCAAGTGAGAGATCACATGCGGACCGTCGTTATGGTGACGCACAATCTTGCCGAAGTAGCCCCGTATCTGGACCGGATGATTGAGTTGGAGAGAAGGGAGGAAGGCGGATGGAAATGCTGCACTACGACTTCATGCAGCGGGCATTTTGTGCCGGTGGGTTAATTGCCGTCATCGCTTCGATTCTCGGCGTGTATTTAATGCTGCGCAGACAAGCGCTTATGGCCGACATGCTTTCGCATGTCTCCTTGGCCGGTGTGGCGGGCGGCGCTTATCTGCACATCAACCCTACCTTAGCCGGATTTGTCGTAGCGACCTTGGGGGCGATAGCGGTTGAATATGTGAGAAGGTCCTATAAATCCTACAGTGAAATTTCTGTCGCCATTATTATGGTTGGAGGCTTGTCTTCTGCTGTAATTATCATGAGTCTTAACCAAAGCATCAACAAGGGATTTTCCGCCTACTTATTTGGTTCTGTCGTTGCCGTGAACGAAACGGAACTTCTTCTCATGCTCGCCGTTGCCATTGTCGGCGGTCTGTTTTTCTTTCTGTTTCGCCGGCCGCTGTATCAAATTACGTTCGACGAAGATACAGCCAAAACGAACGGATTGCCGGTGAAATGGATCTCGCTTGGCTTTAGCGTCATAACCGGCATGATTGTATCCGCTGCTATGCCTATCGTTGGCGTGCTGCTCGTTTCCGCACTTATCATTCTTCCTGCAGCGCTGGCTATCCGGATTGCGCCCAGCTTCACTTCATCCCTGTTTATCGCGATGGGGATCGGACTGTTCGGCGTGTTTTCCGGGCTTACGGCTTCTTATCAACTTAGCACACCGCCCGGCGGGACGATAGCGCTCCTATTATTAATCATTTTGCTTGCCGGCTTAAGCATCAAAAAAATCATACCTAAATGGAGGATTCAATAACATGAAACAATCTTGGCTAGTCAAATCATTCGCTTTCACCGCTTTATCAACGCTGCTGTTATCAGGCTGTGCCGCTAATTCTTCTTCAAGCAACGGGAAACTTAACGTGGTGACAACGTTCTATCCGATGTATGAATTCACCAAACAAGTAGCTGGCGATCATGCGGAGGTCATTGCCTTGATACCTGCCGGTGCGGAACCGCATGATTGGGAGCCCAGCGCCAAAGATATGAAAAAAGTGAAGAATGCGGACGTGTTCGTTTATAACGGAATCGTTGAAGGCTGGGCGGAACAAGCGCTTTCGAGTGCAGGAAATCAGAAGCGGGTTGTCGTTGAAGCCAGTAAAGGCATCGAGCTGATGGAAGGATTGCCGGAGGAAGATGAGGATCACAAGGACAAAGATCATAAAGAGGCGGCTGGAGGCAAAGTGATGGATCCCCATGTTTGGTTAGATCCGGCGCTTGCGCAAAAAGAAGTGGAATCCATTGCGGCCGGCTTGTCTCAAGCGGATCCTGCGCACAAAGAGGATTACCGTAAAAATGCGGATGCCTATATCGGGAAGCTTAAAGAATTGGATGCAAACTACCGTTCAAGTCTCGGACAAGTGAAGCAGAAAGATTTCGTCACACAGCACGCGGCATTCGGCTATTTGGCCAAACAATATGGACTTACGCAAGTGCCAATCGCCGGACTTTCTCCTGAAGAAGAACCGTCGCCTGCCCAAATGGCCGATATTATTACATTTGCGAAAGCCAACCAAGTGAAAACGATTTTCTTTGAAACTTTAGTCGATCCGAAAGTAGCCCAAACCATCGCCAAAGAGCTCAACGCGAAAACGGCAGTGCTGAATCCTTTGGAAGGCTTGACGGATGAAGAAAAGAAGAAAAACTTGGATTACATCAGTATTATGACCAACAACCTGGAAGCGTTAAAGAAAGCGTTGAATGAATAAAAGAACCATCAGCAAACCATCGGTTTGCTTGTTGATTCCGCTTAAATCGTAAAAATTACAAATTAAAAGGAGCGTCACGATGTCAGATCATAAAATTCCCGTCACCGTTTTAAGCGGTTATCTAGGAGCAGGCAAAACAACCTTGCTAAACCATGTCTTACATAATCGCGACGGCCTGCGAGTTGCCGTCATTGTCAATGATTTAAGCGAGGTCAATATCGATGCGGGGCTTATTCGGGAGGGCAACGGCCTGTCACGGACGAATGAGAGCTTGGTTGAAATGTCCAACGGCTGTATCTGCTGCACCTTGCGCGACGATCTGCTCCAAGAAGTGGAGCGGCTTGCCAAAGAGAATAAATTCGACTATATCCTGATCGAATCGACCGGTGTCGGCGAGCCGCTGCCGGTTGCCCAAACCTTCACATATCAGGATGAGACGCAGGGCATTGATCTCTCTCAGTTCTGCCGTTTGGACAGTATGGTGACCGTTGTGGACGCCTACCGCTTCTGGACGGACTATTCCTCCGGAGAAACGCTGCTTGACCGAAGCCAAGCCGTTGGCGAAGACGACACAAGAGAAGTTGTGGATCTGCTGATTGATCAAATTGAATTCTGCGACATCCTAATTTTGAATAAATGCGACATGCTGGACGAAGATGAACTGAACGAGCTGGAAGGCGTTCTGCGCACGCTTCAGCCTAGAGCCAAATTCATTCGTTCCGTTCATGGGCAGGTGGCGGCTGCGGAAATTTTGAATACGAATCTGTTTAATTTCGAGGAGGCTAGCACATCCGCAGGCTGGATGAAGGAAATGGCGAAGGAAAGCCACACGCCGGAAACCGAAGAATACGGCATTTCCTCCTTCGTGTATGAAAGAGTTCGGCCCTTCGAGCCTTCGCGGCTGATGAGATGGATGGAGGATTGGCCGGCGGAAATCGTTAGAGCCAAGGGGCTGATGTGGCTCGCTACCCGAAACAATTACGCGCAGAACTTGAGCCAGGCAGGACCTTCTGTTCGCTTCGGACCTGCTGGATATTGGGTGTCTGCGCTTCCCGATGCGGAAAGAGCAGCCGTACTTGAAGAGGATGGAGATCTAATCACGCATTGGGACGCTGTTTATGGCGATCGCGTCAATAAAGTCGTATTTATCGGCATGGAAATGGATCGGGCAGAAATTGCGGCTTCTTTGGATGCATGCTTATTAACCGATGATGAAATGCTCGGGGATTGGAACCGTTTCGAAGATAATCTGCCGAATGCCATGATGGAGCTAGAGGACGCTTGTCCATTGCCGCAATAGGATGCCGGGAAAAAGTGAATAGTTGAATGTCTTAAGGAGCTAAGCCGCTTATATGTGCTTAGCTTCTTTGCTTTTGAGGCTGATTGCCTCCATATTGTCTGGGACAGCCCCAGTTGGGCGATTTCAACAGTTTTATCGCGTTTGCATTATTTTGTTTTTGGCGTAAACATCGTGTTGGAAGGGCTTACAAAAATGTCCGATTGGCGGAAAATGCCCCAAGCCGCATACTGAATCTACACCGCTCGCGAGGCGATCAACTTTCTTGGAGGTGAAGAGGATGAAACGGGCAGCTGCACCTCATCCATTAGATATTGCGCAGACGGCTACCCGTGAGCAAGCAATGCGCCGTTCCACGGTAATGGGACGATTAATCAAGGACAAATGGCTGTACTTGCTCTTAGCTCCGGGGTTGTTGTATTTCATCATTTTCAAATATGTCCCAATGTGGGGCGTACTGCTTGCTTTTAAAAACTATCAGCCCTTTATAGGCTTTTGGAAAAGCGACTGGGTGGGGTTGGAGCATTTCCGTGTTTTTTTCACAAACCCTGAATTTTTCATGCTGCTTCGCAACACGCTCTTGCTCTCGTTATATAATTTGCTGTTTTTCTTCCCCGCACCGATCGTGTTGGCGCTGCTCTTAAATGAAGTACGCCTGGCGATTTTCAAGAGAGCCGTTCAGACGCTGATCTATGTGCCGCATTTTATATCCTTAGTTATCGTGGCCAGCTTGACGTATGTGTTTCTGACTACGCAAGGCGGGATCGTCAATGAAATGCTGCAGGAGCATACGGGTGCCAAAATCGATTTTCTGGCTAGTCCCCAGTGGTTCCGGCCGATGATTATTATTCAGACGATATGGAAGGAATGCGGATTCGGCACGATCATTTTCCTTGCGGCTCTGGCGGGCGTTGACGTCGAGCAATACGAGGCTGCCGTAATGGACGGAGCAAACCGCTTTCGCCAGATGTGGCATATTACGCTGCCTTCTATCCGTAGTACGATTGTCATTCTTCTCATTCTTCGGATGGGGCAAGTCATGGATAACGGTTTCGAGCAAATTTTCTTGCTGCTCAATCCTTTGAACAGGGAAACGGCGGAAGTTTTCGATACTTACGTCTATATGATGGGGATCACGCAAGGCGCGTTCAGTTACAGCACAGCGGTCGGGTTATTTAAAGCAATCGTCGGCGTTATCCTCGTTCTCGGCACGAACTGGCTGGCCAAGCGCTTCGGGCAACCCGGGATTTACTAGCGGAAGGAGGAGAGGCACATTGTCTAAAAAATACAGAAGTTTCTCAGGAACCCTATTCGATGTAAGCAATTATATTCTGCTCGGTATAATCGGTATCGTAGCCGTTCTACCCTTCATCTATGTGGTGGCCGGTTCGTTCGCGACGGATACGGAATTAACGCAAAGAGCGGTCTTTCTGATTCCCAAAACGTTTTCCTTATCGGCTTACGCGTTTATTTTTTCAACGGATACGATTCTGAAAAGTATATGGGTTTCGCTTTACGTTACGATCGTAGGCACGATTGTCAACTTGTTTTTTACCGTAACGATGGCATACGCTCTATCCAAAAGAGGGCTTATGGGCCGAAATACCATATTGAATCTGATCGTTTTCTCGATGCTCTTCGGCGGCGGTCTGATTCCGACTTATATCGTTGTTCGCGAGCTGCATATGCTCGATACGTTTTGGGCTTTGATGATTCCCGGAGCTATCAGCGCCTTTAATTTGATCATCGTCAAAAACTTTTTTCAGGAGCTCCCGCAGGAGCTGGAGGAAGCGGCCAAAATTGACGGCTGCACGGAGCTCGGTCTGCTCTGGCGCATTGTTCTTCCGTTATCGATGCCGGTGCTGGCCACCTTCACTTTGTTTTATGCGGTGGGCCATTGGAATAACTTTTTCTCGGCGCTGCTGTACATCAACGATCCGGCCAAATGGCCGCTTCAGGTCATGCTGAGACAAATCGTGCTGCTGTCGCAAATGGCGGCCGGCGATATGAGTACGGTCGATCCGCAGTTCGTGAAACAACAGGAGCAGCCAATCAAAATGGCGGTTATCGTTGTCGGCACCATTCCTATTTTGCTCGTCTATCCGTTCCTGCAAAAGCATTTTGCCAAGGGGGTCCTTATTGGATCGGTCAAAGGGTAAACGGATTGCGATAGAGTATTGGTTTCTATTTTAAAGGAGGAGCGATCACATGAAAAAGAACTCAAAAAAATGGATTTCCGTGGCAGCAGTCAGTACGATGGCCATGACAACAATTGTAGGCTGCAGCAGCGGGGGGAAGGAAGCGGCAACCACGCCTTCGGCAGCGGCAGCGTCCGCTCCGGCAGCCGCTACGCCTGCACAGCAGCAAGCACCGCTGGATCTTACGCTCATGCTCCCGATTTTCAAAACGAATTTCCCGAAAGACGATGGTCCGGTTGTCACGGAAATTGAGAAAAGGACCAATACGAATATCCATCTGGAGTGGGTGCCGAACGCCTCTTACCCGGATAAATTCAACATCACGCTCGCTTCCGGCAAGCTGCCCAGCATCATTTATGTGCCTGATGTGAAAAATCCGAGCTTTGTGAATGCCGCGAAGTCCGGCGCGTTCTGGGAAGTAGGCAAGTATTTGAAGGATTACCCGTCACTTAGTCAGGCGAACGCCATCATTATGAACAACTCCTCCATCGATGGCAAAAACTACGGTGTTTACCGCGGACGCGCGCTTGGCCGAAACGGCATCAACTACCGCAAAGACTGGTTGGAAGCGGTCGGCATGCAGCCGCCAAAAACAATCGACGATTTCTACAATATGTTGAAAGCGTTTAAAGAGAAAGATCCGGATAAGAACGGTAAGGATGACACTTACGGGATGGTCATGGTGAAATGGACCGGTCAGTGGGCAAGCAGCTTTGACATTATTAAGCTGTGGTTCGGTTCTCCGAACAAATGGGGGGTCGTGGACGGCAAGCTGATGCCGGAGCATCAAACGGCGGAATATCTGGAAGCATTGAAATTTATGAAAAAGCTGTATGATGAGAAGCTGATCAACCAGGACTTTGCCGTATTCGATTCGGCGAAATGGAACGATCCTGTCGTCAATAATCAAGCCGGCGTTATCATCGACGTTACGGACAATGCGGCGCGTTTGGACGATAAAATCCATCAAGTGCTTGCGAAGGAAGGCAAGGACAAGCCGGACGTCCACTATATTGACAACATGATTGGCGTCACCGGCAAAGCGGGTCTGAAAGCACTGCCGACCTCCGGTTTCGCTGGCTTGCTCGCCATTCCTAAATCGTCCGTGAAAACGGAAGACGACTTGAAGCGCGTGCTGAAATTCCTCGATCAAATGAATTCGCCGGAGCTCACCACAATAGCCGGATACGGTTTGGAAGGCAAGCACTATACGAAGGAAGGCGACGCTATTGTGCCTAGCAAAGATACAGCGCTTCTGGAGTCTGAAGTTGAGGGCTTGAACCAAATGCTGCCGTTCATTCCGGAGGATCGGGGGCTGAAGGTGAAACAAACGCCGCTTCGCCTGCAAACGGCGAAAATTCAGAAAGAAGCGGAGCAGTATATAGTGGCTAACCCTGCGGAGCCGTTTATTTCCCAAGTATATTCGCAAAAAGGCCAGCAGCTCGATAATATTATCAACGATGCGCGAATCAAATTCATCGTCGGTCAAACGGACGAGGCTGGTTTGAAAGCCGCGTTCGAGACTTGGAAGAGATCGGGCGGAGACGACCTCGTGAAAGAAATGAACGAGCTTTATGCCGCTGTGAAAAAGTAACAACCGAATAATTAGGCGAGGAGCCGTATTCAGGCACTCAGGTTCCGCTTGTTGGCTGGCGGGACTTGGGTGCCTTATCTGCCGGATGCTGCAGTAAGAAGTCGGAAAAGTAGGGGAAAAACTCTGAAATTTAACTTCCTCCCGGCTTGTTTCCGTTATAAGCTCGAAGTTATAGCGTCATTCGCTTGAAGGTAAACTAACGAATGGGTTGGTGAGAGCATGCTCCTAAGCACCGTAAAAGCAAGATTCGGTAACATGCAGGGGGGGACGGATGGCGGAAAAGGCCGCTTTTTTAGAAAAAGCCTGATCATGATTTTTATCGTCTCCGGCATTCCGGGACTCATTATGGGCGCATTGGTGTATTGGATCGCCGGAGGGCGCGTTGAAAGCGAGCTGCTGCAGCTGCATTACAGGCAAATCGAACAACGTTCCCAAAACATGGACGACCAACTGAGCAACCTGGAGCTGCTGCTATCCCACTGGGCGTTTGACAATAAATTCGATTACAGCTTGAACGGATTCGACTTCGTGAGAAATTTCGAAAGAACGCAGGATATGACGAGAACGCTTATCGCGATGCAGGGCTCCAATGCGCTGGTGAAGAAGGCGGAGCTGTATATCGGCGGTTCGAGCACCGTTCTTTTTAATCCGGAATATACCCTGCTTGATAATCAGGCTTCATCCGGCCTGTACGATAAGCTTATTCATGGCAAACATATCACCTACTGGACACAGTGGGCCTTCGATCCGAGCCACCCTGAGACGAAGGATTTGACGCTTATTCACCATATTCCCGGGGGCAGCTTGCAGCCCTTTGGCGTGCTGGTGTTTCGATTTGACAACGAGAAAATTGCGAACCTGCTGAAAACGATGACGCCGTACGATGACGGGGAAACCTTTGTGCTGCAAAATGCCGGCGAGCTTTATGTCTCTGCAAGTGGTAGCGCTTCCAACTCTCCTTTTGTCATGGCCTTGCGGGAAAAAATCGATGCTTTGGGTTCCCCCAAAGGCTCCTTCTTTTTAGATTACAAAGGGACGACCTACACGGTTTCCTACGGCAGCTTGTCCCGAATCGCGGACGATTGGACGTATGTATCGGCATCTCCGATTACGAGCATCATCAAGCCTGTGGTGTTTATTTCCAAGCTGATCATCACCGTAAGTCTGGTCGCGCTCCTGCTGGCGGCTCTGCTCTCTTGGCTGGCGTCGCAGCGGATTTATTTGCCTGTCAAACGGCTCGTCACCCTGCTTGGCAGTCATGCGAACTGGGCCGGCCGGGAAGATGAGTTCAGCTTGATCGAAAAACAGTGGCAAAGCCTGCACAAAGAAAGCCTTGAGCTGAACACCAAGCTCGCGGAGCAGCTGCCTCATGTGAAAGACAGTTTTTTGCACCAACTGCTCCAGGGCTACTTGAACGATTACTCCGAGGAAGATTTGCTGCGCCGCATGGAGCGGTTTAAATGGGATGTGAGAAATCGGCAATTTACAGTGCTGTATGTCCAGTTAGTCGGCATGGCCAGTATAGACGGGACATTCCGCCATGGCGACGAGGGGCTTGTAACGTTTGCGGCTGTCAACATGATCAAGGAGCTGGCTTCCTGCCATTTCGAGCAGTGCGACATCCTGAATTTCCATGATCTCACGGCTGGACTTCTGCTCATCACACCGGAAAATCAATCCCTCGCGGGAGCGTTCGAAACGTTCAGCGAAGAATTGACGCAGTCTATCAACCGCATTCTGAAAATGCGCGTAACCATCGCGATTTCTCGTCCCGTTTCGTCCGTTTCGGATGTTCCGCTTGCTTTTGACAGGACGAAACAGGCCGTCAGCTACCGCTATTTTGAAAATGCAAACCAGATCATCGATATGGAGAAGGATTATCTCGAAGGCGATGAGGCTGCGGAGCCGGAGTATCCGTTTGCGCTGGAGCGGGAGCTGATTCAGGCGCTTCGTACAGGCCGGGACGACGACGCGCACGCTATGCTGGCAGCGTTCCTTGAAGCGCTTTCCTGCAAAGGAGCGAAGGAAATCGATGTGCAGCAGGGTATGCTGCATTTGCTCGGCAATGTTCAACATGCCATTATGGTGTCCGGCATTAACCCGAACCGGCTGTTTAAAGGGGCGAATTTGTATGAGCAGCTTTCCCAGATCCGGGAGCCCCAGCGCATTCTGAAATGGTTCCAGGATAAGGTGATCGTCCCTTTCCAAAAGGAGCTGACAGGCCGCTCCGATGCACAGGTCAAGCGCATGATCGAGCAAGCGATGATCTATTTGCAGCAAAATTATATGAACGATATTTCGCTCGACAACTGTGCGGATCATACCGGCACCAACCCGTTTTTCCTCAGCAAGACGTTCAAACAGGTCACGGGGAAAAACTTTATCGACTACTTAACGGAGCTGCGTTTGGAGAAAGCGAAGGAGCTTTTGCGCGAGTCCGAAATGAGGATCAGCGATGTCGCCGATCAAGTCGGCTATCAGCATAGTTATTTTAACCGGATTTTTAAAAAGCTGGAGGGCATGACGCCGACCCGCTACCGGGAGCTCAGCCGAAGCTCCTGAACCGATTCGATTGAATGATAAGGGAGATGCATAGATGGAAACGGAAAAGAAAGTGAAGCTGCGTTGGTTATCGAAGAACAACATGGCGTCCATGCCGGTCGGCGTAACTTGGGGAATACCGTGGAGGGAGGGCGAGCTGCGCCGGGAGGAGCCCTTGCTTCTAACGGGAGCAGACGGCAAGAGCATCATCCCGCTGCAAAGCTGGCCGACCGCTTATTGGCCGGATGGCAGTGTCAAATGGTCGGCCCATGCGGCTGCAGTTCCAGACGGTTCGATAGACAGCTTCACCATTGTCAAAGGAAGCGGACCTGCTCCGGGCAGCGCCGTCATCGTTCGGGAGACGGACGATACGATTACGCTGGATACGGGAGTTATGGTTTGCACGCTGGGCAAACAGGGTGGGTACTGGCTTCGCAGCATCGTTCGCGAAGGGTCGGAAGTATGCAGCGGAGGCGACTTGATCTGCTTGAAGGTAGCTCGCACCGAGGTGACCGGGACCCGGACGCTTACGGAGGAGCCGTTCGAGAGCCGCATCCATCAGGCGGTTGTGGAGCAGGACGGCCCGGTCCGGGCGGTGGTGAAGCTCAGCGGCAGGCACCGCGCGGTGAACGGCTCGCGGGAATGGCTGCCTTTCTCGCTGCGGCTGTATGTCTACGCAGGCTTGGAGTCAATCCGGCTTGTTCATACGTTTCACTATGACGGCAATCCGAACGAGGACTATATCAAAGGGCTTGGCATCCGTTTCAAGGTGCCGATGCGGGGGCCCCATTATAACCGGCATGTCCGCTTTGCCGGGGATAACGGGTACTTCAGCGAATCGCCGAAAACGCTGCATACGCGGCGTACGAAGGGGAAGTACCGGGAGCTCTTTGAGCGTCAGACACTTGGCAAGGAGGTTGCCTTTGACGGGCAGGAGGACGCTTATTTCTTGAGCTTGCTGGATGATTCGGCAACGTGGAACAATTTTAAGCTGGTTCAGGATTCGTCGGACCATTACCGGATCTGGAAGCAGACGAAAGCGGCCTGCAGCTGGGTGAAGGTGACGGATGGGCGGCGCGCAGGCGGGCTTGGCTATATCGGCGGTGCAGGCGGCGGTTTGGCTGCCGGGCTGCGCCACTTTTGGGAGAAGCACCCATCCGGTTTGGAGGCGGGAGGCATGGCAGAGGCGGAAGCGTCGTTGACGGTGTGGTTGTGGTCGCCGGACTGTGCGCCGATGGATCTCCGCCATTACGATACCGAAACGCATGTGGAGTCGTCTTATGAGGGGGCGGAGGAACTGCGGGCAACGCCGTACGGTATCGCGAATACGAGCGAAATGACGCTGTGGAGCCTGGCCGCCGCACCAAGTCCGGAGAGGTTGGATAGCATGCTGATGCAAGTGCAAGATCCGGCTTTACTCGTTTGCGAACCGGAACATTATCAGACGGCTCGTGCCTTTGGCTATTGGAGTCTCCCTGATCGGAGCAGTCCGGCAAAGGCGGCGCTGGAGCAGCGTTTGGACGGCATCATCGCCTTTTACCAGGATGAGGTGGAGCAGCGCAAATGGTACGGTTTCTGGGACTATGGCGATTATATGCACAGCTATGACCCGGTCCGGCACGTATGGAACTACGATCTAGGCGGCTGCGCCTGGCAAAATACAGAGCTCGCGCCCAATATGTGGCTGTGGATCATGTTTCTGCGCTCGGGCCGGGACGATATTTTCCGCATGGCGGAGGCGATGACCCGGCATACGAGCGAAGTCGATGTGTACCATTTCGGCGAATATGCCGGACTTGGCTCGCGGCACAATGTCGTTCATTGGGGCTGCGGCTGCAAAGAAGCCCGCATTGCCATGGCGGGGCTGCACCGCTACTACTATTATTTGACCGCCGACGAGCGGATCGGGGATATGATGGACGAAGTGAAGGATTCGGATTTCACGACGGTCCATTTGGACCCGATGCGGGCCTACTTTCCGAAGGATGAGCACCCGACGCATATTCGCGTGGGCCCGGATTGGGCGGCCTTCAGCTCCAACTGGATGACCCGTTGGGAGCGATATGAGGACACCGCATACCGGGATAAAATCAGGGTGGGTATCGAATGCATCAAAGGCGCCAACTATGGGTTAATCTCCGGCCCAACGTATGGCTACGACCCGAAAACCGGCGTCCTGACGCCGCTTGGCGATGATAACTGGGGGCGGCATTTGGCGATATGCATGGGCGGCCCGCAGGTATGGTTCGAGCTCGCCGATATGCTGAAAGATCCGAAGTGGGAGGAAATGCTGGCCGATTTCGGCGTGTATTATAACAAGTCGCAGGAAGAGAAGGATGCGCTGACGAATGGAGATATCAGCACCAAACATTTCGAACACCCTGTGCTCAGTGTGGCGATCGTCGCTTATGGCGCCCATTACAAGCAGGACAAAGAAACAGCGCGCACATGCTGGTCTATTCTGCTGGGCAACACGTTTGCCCGCGTCGATCTGCAGAAGGACTCCGTTGTTGTTCTGCATGTGGATAAGCTCAAAGAGATCGACTGGATGAACACGAACGAGGCGGCCCAATGGTCATTGAACACGATTATTGCGCTGGAATTTATTCCGGATACGATTCCGGAGGACTATCGCTAATGGAAGGGGAGGATGTATCCATGAAAAGAGTCGTCATGTGTTTTCCCGAAGGGCGCCATAAAGCGCTGACCATGAGCTACGACGATGGCCGGAACGCCGACAAGCGGCTGGTGGACATTTTTAATCGGAACGCTATTAAAGGTACTTTCCATATCAATTCAGGGTTATTCGGCACGCCGGATCGGGTGACGGAGGAAGAGGTGCGGACACTTTACGCAGGTCACGAAGTGTCGGTGCATACGCTGACCCATCCGACAATTGCGAGGTGTCCGCAAGAGCTCATCGTTCATGAAGTTCTGGAAGACCGCAAAAACCTGGAGCGCATTGTCGGCTATACGGTACGCGGCATGTCCTATCCGAACGGCTCCTACAACCGCCGAATCAAGGAGCTGCTGCCGGGGCTCGGCATTGAATACGCGAGAGTTGTCCCCAGCACAGGCCACTTCGGCATGCCGGACGATTGGCATGAGTGGCAGCCGACCTGCCATCATAAACATGAGCTTATGCAGCAAGCGGAAACGTTTCTCGGGCTGCACAAGACGCAGTACTTGTACCTCATGTACGTATGGGGGCACAGCTACGAATTCGATCAGGACAACAACTGGGATGTTATCGAGAATTTTTGTTCGTACGCCGGCGGCAGGCCCGACATCTGGTATGCAACGAACATGGAAATCGTTGATTATACGAAAGCTTTTGAACAGCTGAAGTTTTCGGCGGCGATGGATTTTGTGTATAACCCGTCATTCCGCAGCGTTTGGCTAAGTGTTGACGGGCAGCCGCTGGAAGTGAAGGGCGGGGAGCAGAAGCAGCTGTAAGATGTCAGTAAGAGAACTGGCTCCGATTTCGGGGTCAGTTCTTTTTTGGCATCTCAAAGTCAGCCGAAGCAATAATCCCCCGTGTAGTCGATCATAGTGGGAAGGGGGGCGTTTCGGTTTAGGGGGAACTTCAGGGCTCTATTTTGCCTAAAGCAGCCTTTTGAGCAGGAAAGCGGGAACTAGGGTCCGCTATTTCGCCATTTTGAACAGGATGGAGTCACATTGATGCGATTAAGACCCTGTAGTATCCCTTCAGCTCTCGAGAGTGGGCTATCCCTCAAAATAAGGGAATGGAGTTCCCTTGAACGGTGCGGAGCTGTATGCACGGTAAGCCGAGATTCCCCCTTGATTTGAAGGGGACGCAGCTCTTGCGAGCAAGAAAGTGGCAACCCGGCAAAAAATGCATAGTCCCTTTTTGGGCGGTTCAAAAAAGTACGATTGTAGGCAGATGGAATGTTGTTTACGCTGTTTGTGCTAGCGTTTATTACGATCAAACGAGGGGCCACCAACACAGGGAGGGATACGGGATGCAACAAACGTTGAAGGAACCACATCTCATTGGAAAAATCGATATTCGGGCGGCGGGTCCCCGCTGCAAAATGCTGCTAGGCGATCTGAACGGAGACGGCCGAATGGAAGTGCTCTTGGTGCAGCCTGACAACCGCCAGGATGTGCGGTACATTCCCCACCAGGTACAGTGCTTGACGGCGTTCGATTTGGAAGGCAATCTGCTTTGGCAAACCGGCAAGCCGGACCCCGGAGCTGGAAGTCAAGGCTCGGATTATCCGGCGCAAATTGCCGATATTGACGGTGACGGCCGTCTGGAGGTTTTATGCGTGATGAACGGTCAATTCGTAATCTTGGACGGTCAAGACGGACAGGTAAAAGCTGTTCATGAGCTGCCTGGCGAGCAGGCGCATGATTGCATCATTGTAGCGAATTTGACCGGCGGCGATACGGCCGGAGATATTATTCTGAAAGACCGCTACCACACGATGTGGGCGCTCGATCGCGAATTTAAACTGCTGTGGAAACACGAAGGCAATCCGGGGCATTTTCCGTGGGTTTACGATTTCGACGGTGACGGACTCGATGAGGTCATGGCCGGATATGACCTGCTTGATCACGATGGCCGGCTTATGTGGAGCTGCCGGGATTTGGACGACCACGCAGACTGTATTTGGGTTGGCGATGTCAACGGCGACGGGGAGCCGGAGCTGGTCATCGGCGGCAGTGTCACAGTCATGTATGACCGCCATGGTCAGGAGCTTTGGCGTTATGAAGGCTCGATCGAGTCCCAGCATATTGCGCTCGGCCGGTTCCGCAGCGACTTGCCGGGACTTCAGATCGCCGGGCTGGATCGTCTCGTGCGTGAAGATGACGGCAAGGGTCTGAAAGGCAAAGACGCGCTGTTTCTTTTGGATAGCGCAGGTCAAGAGATCTGGAAGGAAGACCGCCAGACGGACGGCTGGCTGACCATCATTGAGCCTCTACGCGGCTGGGAGCAGGGTGCGCCGGATTACATTTTAGCTTATCGGCGCGGGGGCGGCGTGTTTCCAACCTTATATGACGGCGAGATGAATGCGGTGGTTTCGTTTCCGCTTGAAGGTTATGCCGTACATGGCGATTTGTTCGGCACCGGAAGCGAGCAGGTGATTATCTTCAATGATGAGACGATGGCGATTTATGCCAGCGAGCCTCGTGATGTGACCGAGAAGCCGTCCGGAACTCCGCTGCCGCATCCCAAAAGGTTGTCGAGCTCCACGCTGTACCCCGGCGGCGAGATCCCGGTCTAATGGAGGAAGCGATGAACATGAACCCGTATTTTCACCCAAATGAATCGATTGCTGGCAAAGCGAAATCTGACGCGCATATCTTGGCGACCGTCGCCGGAAGGTTTATCGGCGCTAATCCTAAGCATCCGCCGGTTTACCGGGTATTCAGGACGGAGGGCTTCCGGCGCGGGGAGGATTACCGCTACGAAATGGATCTGGCGCTGAGATGGCCGAAGCTGGAGGACGGGCAATTTGTCTACGTATGGGGAAAGCTGTGGAGTGACGGAGAGACTGAGCACCCGTTCAGCGTAAGCTGCTTTAGTCCCGTACGAATCTTGGTGAATGGGACGCAGGTATTTGCATCGAACCTGAATGATGACGTGTTCCCGGATCGAAGCAGCTACTTCCGTGCGGGGCTCGTCAAAGGCTGGAATCACATTGTTCTGGAATTTGTGAAAACCGCAACAGGCTGTGGCGGCAAGTTCGGAACGGGGAGCATAAAAGGGTTCCCGATGCACATTCTTGCCCCTGCGGCAGACCGGGACGGCCAAGAGGGATGGGTATACAGCTCCCCGCAATCGGCAGCATGGGAAGTCATGCCTGGGGCCGGAGAGGAAAACGGTGCCGATGCAATCCTGGCTCCATGGTACCCGCAAATGGAATGGACGCCGCAGGAACGGAGTGCCGGGTGCTTTGCCCGAATGTATGGAGAGCGGCGAGGGCAGATCGCTTATGCGTGGACGAAGCTGGAGAACAGGAGCCCGAGTAGGCAAACGGTCAGGTTGACAGGCGAGTACCAAGGTCAACTGACCGTGTACGTAAACGGCGCTCCGGTGTATGAGAGGCACGAGGAGCCGTCCGCAGGTCCGCTTGATCTGACATTTCCGCTCCCGTTCGGAATTCACGATCTCGTTGTCCGTTCCACTTGCGCGGGCGCGGCTTGGGGCGTCAGCCTGGAGATCGAACGCGGAGCGGGAGCCTTGTCTGTGAGGCGAATCGCCCCTTACCCGGTTGAAGGGCTGCGGGACGGGTGGCTGTATGCGGGGCCTTTCTCCGCTGAATACGCCCCTTCGCCATCGGTCATCACCCGGATGGATGCAGCGTTCGGCCCAGATGGAGAGCGCACATTCTGGCGTGCCGATATGCCCGGAGCGTGGATACGGCCGTATCTGGAGAATGCCATTTACGGCAAATGGAACTATCCGCTCGGTGTGACGCTTTACGGCATTTTACGAACAGGCGAGGAGCTCAAGGACCCGCATTATACGAATTATGCCGCCGATCATATCGAACAGTGTACGTCCTTGCACGCCTATAGTGTTTGGGACCAAGCGCAGTACGGGTCGCCGGGCGTGAATCACCAATTGGCGCTGATCGACAGTTTGGACGACTGCGGCTCATTCGGTGCGGCTATGCTGGAGGCTCACAAACTCCGGAGGCTGGCAGGGGCGGAAGCGGCAGCCGAGCGCATAGCCCGTTACATCTCGCAGGAGCAGAGCCGCCTTGAGGATGGGACCTTGTACCGGACGCGGGGAACGACCGATTTCATGAAGGATACGGTCTGGTGCGACGATTTATACATGAGCACGCCATTTCTCAGCAAGTACTATGAGCTTACGGGCGATTTGGCGTATTTGAATGATGCGGCGAAGCAGTTTTTGCAGTATAAAAAGCTGATGTTCATACCCGAGCTCGGCATTATGCATCATGTTTTCGACTTTAAATTCGGCAAAGGAAATGGCGTGCCTTGGGGGCGGGGCAATGGCTGGGTGCTGTTTTCGTTAACGGAGCTGCTGGCCGTTATGCCGTCCGGGCATGCGGACCGTCCGGCGCTCATGGCTTTTTTCCGCGAGCTGTGCCAAGGCTACATACGCTTGCAGGGGGCTCAGGGCCTTTGGCATCAAGTGCTGACAGATCCGCAGTCGTATGCGGAGACGTCTTGCACATCGATGTTCATCTACGCGTTCGCCCGAGGCGTCCGGTTCGGCTGGCTGGAAGATGCGGCTCCGTATGTGGAGGCTGTGCTGCAAGGTTGGGACGGCTTGACGCGCTATGTCATCGACAAATATGGCAACGTGTACGGCGTCTGCCGGGGCTCGGGCTATTCGTTTAGTAAGCTGTACTACAAGGATCAGCTGACGTGGCAGTTGAACGATACGCATGGAATCGGCATCGTGCTGTTGGCCGGCATCGAGACGATGAAGCTGAGGAAGCATGTGTCGGCGTTAAGCGGTTAATGAATCAAATAAGACTGGAGCAAGGCTGCCGTTGATGTGACGGCGGTCTTTTTTTCAATTGAAATTTTCTAATGTTGACCCATTATATGAGGGTGCTAAAATAAGTAAGTATATATTTTAAAAAAAGAAATACATGAAAGGGAACATGCAATGCTTGAAATTCATGGTTTAGCTAAGCTTTCCTACGATCAGGAAAATTCAAAATCTCCATACACATTTGCCGGTATTTCCGCACAGATTCAGCAAGGAGAACGAATTTCTCTAATCGGTGCGTCCGGGCAAGGCAAAAGCACGCTTTTGCGCACATTGGCTTTATTGAACACTCCCGATGAAGGAGATATGATCTTTGAGCGGGCCTCTTTTCGTGTGGTGGGACCTCGCAGCTGGAGAAAACAAATTTGTTATGTTGCCCAGCAAGCCGTTATGCTGCCTGGCACTATCCTGGACAATTTATGCGTGGTAAGCCGGCTGCACGGTCAGCCTTTTGACCGAAAGCTTGCAGACCAATTATTAGAGGCTTCGGGGCTTGCACATTTGGACATAACCAAGAAAGCCGGCGAGATGTCCGGCGGGGAAATGCAGCGGATTGCTCTGATTCGTTCCATGCTGTTGCGCCCGGCCGTGCTTCTGCTTGACGAGGTTACGTCATCTTTGGACACGATTAGTACAAGGGCTGTAGAGAAATTGCTGCAGCAATGGCATGCAAGTGAAGGGACCACACTGATTTGGGTTACACACGAGCTGGAGCAAGCGGCACGAACCAGTGACAGGGTTTGGTATATGTCGAGCAACACCATTCTGGAAGATGCGCCGACTGCGGAATTTTTTCGAAAGCCGGCTACAGAGTCGGCAAGAGCATTCATCCAGTACAAGGAAGATGAGGTACAGCCATGACATTGTTGTCTCTTAGCTTTACTTTGTTGTTCATTATGGCAACGATGATGATTTCTTTTTGGCAGAAGCTGGGATTAGAAAAAGAAATCGCGGTCGGTACGATCAGATCCTCTTTGCAATTGTTATTTATCGGATATGTGCTGCAGTATATTTTTCAAACTAATAATATTTGGTATTTATTGATCATCATTACTCTTATGATATCTGTCGCATCTTGGAACGCAGGCAAGCGAGGCGACGGGATGCAAGGCATTATTTGGCGGATCGCCTTTTCAATAACGACGATGGAAATCGTGATGATGGGTTTACTGCTGGGGCTGCATCTGATTCAACCGACTCCGCAATATATCATACCGCTTAGCGGGATGACGATCGGAAACGCGATGATTGTTTCAGGGTTGTTTGTTAACCAACTCAAAAGAGAAGTGCTGGCTTCGAGAGGCGAGATTGAAGCGCTATTATCGCTGGGTGCTACTGCAGGACAAGCTTTGCACGAAGTGAGAAAACGAGCGGTGAAATTCAGCATGATTCCGACGATCGACGGTATGAAGACGGTGGGTCTTGTTCAGCTTCCCGGCATGATGACAGGAATGATCGTAGCAGGCGCCGAACCGGTTGAGGCTGTGCGCTATCAAATTTTAATCGTTTTTTCCTTTACGGGTTCGGCAGCTATTACAAGTATTCTTTTGAGCGTGCTCTGCTATAAGCTGGTGTTTACAAAGGATTTGCAGGTGAAATCATTTCGGGATAAGCGATAAGAGATAAGGCTTGACGAGGTCGTCTCAAAGGTCGATTTCAAGCGGTGTAAAAGTTTTTGGTGCAAATAAGATCCTGTAGTTCCTCCAGGAACCTGAAAGCAGCCCACTCCGCCAAAATAGGGCCCTGTAGTTCACCTAATCAACAGCATGTATTAGAAATTTAGGTGCATCGCTTCAGCCGGGGCGGCAGAGGCCGGTTTTGCAGCCCGCGAGTTCACATCTAGATAATGATTATCATTCTCACTACTCACTTTAATTGAGAATCAATCTCATTGTCAATACTTATTTTGGGGGAATTATCCAGATGGGTGAGAGGCTCATTTGTATTGAGATTTATGCGCGTTAGGGATCAACTTCGAAAAATAGGGTTGACATCCTTTAAAGCAGTAAGCTATTATCAACGCATTGGTAATTATTGAGAATGATTATCATTGTCTTTTTTTTGAACGCTCAAAGGAGGAAATTTCTAACCATGAAGATTAAGTTCCTATTGCCCGCTGTTTCGCTAGCCTTATTAGGACAGCTGCAATTATTTTGTCCAGCGAAGATTGTTGCTGCATCCGATAAGTCAGATGGCACATACAAGAACGTTTATGTCTCAGCGCTAACCGCGAACCCACAGGGGATTGCCGACGGGACATACAGCTTGGCTTACGAATTTCGCAAGTACAATACGGAACAAGCTTCCGTGATGCAGGACTATGTGATAAACCCCGGCAGGCTGCTAGTGAAGAACGGCAAAATGGTTATGCAGATTACGCTGAAACAAAGCAAGGAGATTACGGCATTCAAGCTGGGAGCAGCCGGCAATCTGTCGTCACCGGAAATCATCTCAGCGGATGAGCTTAACAATACACGTACCGTGCAGTTTGAAGTCCCGGATCTGAAGAGTAAAATACAGGGATGGGTGAAAATTTATTGGCAGGTCAGCTCGTCATTTCTTTATGACCACGAGTATGATCTGGATCTGATTATGGATCCATCAACGCTCAAAGCCATTCCGGGGGAACCCGGACCTGCGCCTGTCCAGGAGGAGAAGGTTCTTTCTGGCCTGAAAGATATGACGAATCATTGGGCCAAAACGGCTGTGGAGCAGGCTGTCAATTTAAAAGTCGTGAACGGTTACGAAGACGGTACGTTTCGTCCTGATGGTGAAATCAACCGTGCGGAGTTTGCTGTGCTCCTTAATCGGGCCTTGAAGCTTCCGACTGCGTCCAAGCCGCTAAGTTTTACCGATAGCCTCAACATTCCGGAATGGGCAAAGCCCGATCTGGGCTCGGTCACGGAATCCGGGCTGATTGGCGGCTATGAAGACGGGACTTTTCGCGCCGATCGCACGATTACACGTGCGGAATTAGCTGTTATCGTCGTGCGCGCGCTGCAATTAAAAACAGATGCCAATGCGAGGCCGTTATTTTCTGATGCAGCGCTTATCCCCCAATGGGCACAGGCTGCAGTCGCCGCCGCCTCAGAATCGGGCATGATTAGCGGACGTGATCACAACAAGTTCGCTCCCGAGGCCAGCGCGACAAGAGCTGAAGCCGTTAGCCTCGCAATGAAACTGATCCAAGAGAAGAACAAGTAGTGACCCCTTTTCGCATGCGCATGAGCAGACGAATGTGTGTCCTTGATGTTTTTTTACGATGAAAAATTGGGGGATGCCTGGATCATGCGGATAGGATAAATCTGCCCAAAACGTGGGACTCAACGTATCCAGAGCGCGTCTGTTGATTTCAATGGTCGCGCTCCTCTTGTACGTAGGGGAAAGAAATTTTTAGAAAAATTGATAAAAAAAGGGTTGACAAATTTTGTGGCACATAGCTAATATAGGGTTGTCGATAGATGGTGCACACATCTTCGATGAGCTCACCGTGAAGAGACACAGATTATTGGCCTGATCAACGTGTCGAAGCCGCAGAAGCTTTTTTTTTACATCACGATTGATAATGATTATCATTATCTATACATATCCCATGTTTTCGAGGCGTTCACGAGTCCTTGGTAGAAAGGAGGCTTCTGTAACCGCTGCTTCAAAAGTTTGAAAATCCGATTACACCAAATCAATCCGTTAGAAATAACAAATTAAAAATAATGAAGGAGTGTTTGTAAATGAATTTGTCGATCAAAAAATCTTTCTCAATGATGATGTTGGTATTTGCCCTCGTTCTTGCTTTTGCAGTTCCTGCTCTCGCCGCAAGCAAAACCTATGAATTCTATTACAACGGGAGCGCCACTTCTCCTTACAACTCTCATGTCAGCGGATATATTGCCGGTTCCGCGGACGTAACAGGAACGACTGTTACCGTCACGTTGACAGGCAATAGCTATGGGGATTTAAAAGCAGACGACGGTACCGGCACTTTTGTTACTGCGTCCAAATCAATTAATGGCAGCGGCAACACGGTGTTCACTTTCACGAACTCCGACCCGACGGAAGATATCGATACTCAGCTTTACGTAAATGCCGGACCTCATTCGCAAACTTATAATCTTACTATTCACTGGAATTAATACGACGTCCAAGACACGTTGAAAAGTCAATGCGCCGAGGTGAAACGTGATCTATCCTGATCGCTTTCGCTTTGGCGCTTGTCTTTGCTCCAATACCGAATAAGAAGGAGTGTACATAAAGTTGAAGAGCCATGTGAAACAAATTATGGCCATATGGGTTTCGTTGGCCTTGTTCCTGTCCTCGCTTCTATCTGCCTTTTCTATCGATACCGGGATGGCGAAGGCGGCGGGTGTGATCCCGGACAACGATTACGCAGTTACTTACAGATATTTAAAAGACGGGACGACCGATTCCTCCGCTGCCAATATTTATTTGTCCGTACCAGGCTCGGGCAAGCTCATTGTGAAGGACGGGAGCTTACAGTTCGAGCATCAAATTACACAAAAATACTACAGCTATTTTAAATACATCGGTTTTCGCAAAGCAGGATCGGCCAAAGCGGTGATTAATGCCGACACACAGCAAATTATAGGTATGGACGGTTATCAGAATTACGCGGTCCGGGCCTCTGCCGACGGTTCGGGCAACTGGATTACGACAATCCCAATGGAGGACATTGGTAAGAAGCCGGATGTACTTATGCATGTCGTAATCAAAGATGATCCTGATTATCCTCCCGGATTTGTGTACGATAACTGGTACAACGTCCAGTTGGAAATCGATACAAGCAGTTTGCCGGGCAATAACAATGCTGGGAATTGCGTCAATGCAGAGCAGCCGATTACCTTGCCCCAGCTGCAAGATTTGATCACTGTTTCCAAGTCCGTATATGCAAGCACATACGAAGGAACCAATTACGGAAATTATCCGACAGGCTCCAAGCAGCCGTTGTATACGAACATTGTGCTTGCGGATAATTTTATCGCGATGGGGAGCACGGCCCCGGAGCTGATAAAAGCCGTCTATACTTCACTTACGTCGGCATTGAGCATCTATCAATATGAGGTTGTTTCGCAAGTCGATAAAACCAATCTCCGCTCGCTCGTTCATACGGCTATGAAAGATCAGGCGAATATGCATGAAGCAGGGTACGCGGAGTGCAAAGAGGGCTATAACTATCCTCCGGTCACATCAGGCGAATATACCAAAGGCTCTAAGGAGAGTACACAGCTTTATTTGGGAAGAGCACAGACCGTGCTGTTGAACGTTTACGCCACAGCGTCTAATGTGACCAAAGCGATCAATCAGCTTAAAGGTTATACAAGCAATGAGTACGTTGCCGCCGAACCCGCTAAATTGATCATCCTCGACTCGCTGAATCCAACATCGACACCGTCGCAGAACGCTCCGGAAATTGGCGGAACGGCTGAAATTATTCAAACGCGAGATAATGGCATCGACTATGTAAGAGCCAATCTCACGTTCAATGGAGCAGCACCCTCCGAGGTGGTTCAGTCTAAGCCCGAGGGATGGAGCCAGAACAATGGCGCGGGCTTCATCAAAGACGGATTGGATTATGCGAATGAAGCCAACCGGGCGCTGCTCCTTGTCAAAAGCTCCAATGCACAAAAAAACGTATATCAAGTGCTCGTTCGCGGAGCGGGCGTTGACAATACGAAATGGGATGGTCGCTCTTATCTTCGCTATAAGCTGAATGGCGTAACGAAAGAAGTTTATATCAGCTATAATGGCCATCAGCTCGACGCCTTGAACCAAGTCGTTGGCGACGCGCAAAAGTATATCGGTGAAGCGGTGGCGCTGCCAAATGCCGAACAGACTTATGCGGCTGCCAAGTCGGCACTGCAAGCGAAGCTGGACGCAGCCAAAGTAACGGCGGCCAATTTGGCGGCGCCCCGGACGCAAATAGACGCAGACAGTTCAGGATTGACAAAGGCGCTGGATGATTTTAAAGCAACGTCCGTCATATCTGTTCCGGGACCTGGCGGAGAACCGCCAGCTGACGGAGTCTATCCGATCGGCTTCCATATCTACAAAAAAGGAACCAGCGAACCGTCTGTCATGTACGACTACGTCGTGGCGGGCAGCGGGAAACTGATTGTGGAAGGCGGCAACCAATACGTCTCATTTACCTTAAAGCAGAATGCCGAAATTCTCTCATTCAAGACGGAGAGAAAAGGCGCATTGGTGGAAACGGACAAAATGAGCGAAGATACGGTTGCCAATACGCGCGTGATTCGTTTTCCAGTGAGCGATCTTGGCGCCCGCTTGAACGGCTGGGTCAAAATTTATTGGGTGCTCCCGCCACCTATTCCTGTATATGATCACGAATATGAAGTGGAGCTGGCATTCGATCAGCCGGTTATTCCCGAAGATCAGCATGAGCTGAATTTCAGTGTCCTTCATGCAACGAAAGATGAGCTCTCTTCGATGGATAAATATTTCGCTAAGCCGGGCAAGTACAGCGGGGAGAGCGGGAAGGTTAAAGTGACGCTGACTCTGAATGATAGTGCAGTCGTCCCGAGCTTTAAAGTCGAGCAGAACGGCGTTTTGACGGAAACAAAAGTGATCAGCACGGATACGGCAGCGAATACGCGTGTGGTTCAGTTCGAGACGGCTGACCTGACAACTCTGATCAACGCTCAAGTACACGTTTCGACGAGCTTTAACGGCCAACCTTACGAAATGGACCATAAAATTCGTTTGAAACTGTCCCCGACGGACAAAACTGCTTTGAACGCGTTAATTGCTTCGGCTCAAAGCAAATTAGAAGCGGCTGCGGAAGGAACGGGGGCAGGCAAATATCCTGCTTCGGCCAAGGCAGCTTTGCAGGCAGCCATTGAGACTGTCAAAGCTGCAGCCTTAAGTGCGGCATCTTCCCAACAGGCGGTGGATGCAGCCGTCTCATCTTTGCAAAGAGGGATTCAAGTGTTCCAAGCCTCTCTTATTTTGGAAGAAGCAGACTATTTGATTCTACTGCCGGCTGGGATTAAAGACGGCACCGGTGCGCCTATCAGCAGCTTTGTGTCATCCGAGACCAAGTTAAAGGTGAGCGGTGGCAAGCAGGTTGTGACATTTCATTTAAACACCGGGGTAATCTTGAAGAAGATTCAAAAGAAAAAAACGGACGGCTCCCTGGAAGATGTGCTTCCACAAGCTGCAGCTGCGGCCAAACAGAATAACGAGGTTGCGATTCTGAGCGCATCCGGCAGCTCCTCTTCATTCAGCTTCGACGTGGATCGCACGGCTAATTATCTGCTGACACTGGTTGACGCCGATCAGACGAATCGCGTATTTGAAATTGCTTTTGCCGAGCTGGAACCGGCGAAAGTAAATCCTGGCACGGGAGGACCTGGGCCGGCCACACCGGTGAATGTACACGGGATTTCGGACGGAACGTACAGCATTTCGTATAAGTTTTTGAAATACAATGCTTCGTCCACTTCTGTCATGCAAGATTACGTTGTTACCCCGGGGAAACTCACGGTGAGCGGCAGCTCGATGTATTTCGAGTTCACCCTTAAAAACAGCAAAGAAATTCCTGATTTCCAAATCGACAACGGCGGCGGCTTGTCTGCACCGGAAGTATCTTCAACGGATGAAAAGAACAACACCAGAACGTATAGATTCAACGTTGCCAATTTGGATGAGAAGCTCCATGGCTGGGTCGATGTGAATTGGCCGGCTATGAATTATGTGCATAAATACGATGTTCATTTGGCTTTTGACAGATCGAGTTTAAAAGCTGTTGCAGGCGGTGCCGCTGGAGGAGTGACCGGCGGGGAGAGACCGCTGGCCGATCGGTATGTCGATGGTGAATATGTGCTGGAGTATGCGTTCAATGTTCGTGGTTCTGCCAATAAGGCGGAAGTGGATGCTTATATGAAACATCCCGCGAAGTTCGTCGTCAAAGCCGGCAAGAGCTATCTGCAAGTGACGGTAGCTTACCAGGAAGTGAAGTCGCTGAAGATCGATAATAGGGGCACTTTGACAGAAGCGGAGGTCATATCGACGAATGTCAAAGACAATGAAAAAACGTTGCAGTTCCCGATTACGGATACAGCCTCCAAAATCATCGCGCAAATTACGACCCAAGGCAAATATTCAGGCGATTACAATGTGGAGTTCGTCTGGGATAGTTCAAGTATTAAGCCATATAAAGAGCAGCCGAAGGAAGTCCTCGAGGTCAAGCCACCGGTCATTGCCATCAACATATTCAGCGATGTTGAGAAACATTGGGCTAAAGCGCTCATTGAGCGCGCCACTAAGCTGGGATTGATAAGCGGGTATGAAGACAAAACCTTCCGCCCCGATAAACAGATTACACGCGCAGAGTTTGCTGTGCTGTTAAGCAGAGTATTGAAGCTGGAAGCGGGCAAAGAGCCGTTAAGCTTCACGGATGCAGGGGACATACCGGCGTGGGTGAAGCCGCAGCTTGCTTCCATTGTTAAAGCCGGTATTATGAATGGCTATGAAGATGGCACTTTCCGAGCGGACCGGGAAATCAGCCGTGCGGAACTGGCTGTGATCGTCACACGGGCGCTCAAGCTGAAAGTGGATGCGAACGCGAAGCCGGGCTTCACAGATGCAGAGAGCATTCCAGCATGGGCGCAAGCCGAAGTGGCGGCAGCTCATCAACAGGGCATACTCAGCGGGAGGGGCAGCAATATGTTCGCACCGAATGAAAGTGCCACACGTGCCGAAGCCGTCTCATTAATTCTGGCTTTATCTCATGACGAATAAGGTTGCTCGATCAGAAACGGGGATGCTGCAAAGTATCCTCGTTTATGTCTGTTATTAGGGGATAAGAGATAATAACCTCGGTTCCTTTTTGAAGTTCACTGTGGATTTCAATTGTTCCTTGGTGTTGGTTGACGAGGCGTTTAGCAATCGATAATCCTAAGCCGGAACCGCCTGTTTGCCGGTTTCTGGAACGGTCTACCCGGTAGAAGCGTTCGAAAACGAAAGGCAATTCCTCCGGCGGGATTCCAATCCCATCGTCTTTGATTCGAATGCTTATCGATGTATCCGTCCTGCTGAGATAGACTTCAATAAGTTGCTTGCCGTATTTCAACGCATTGTCCAGAATAATGAGGATCACTTGCTTCATTTTCATTTTATCGGCATTTATGAGGAAGTGATCTGCAGAAGAAATAAGCCTGATTTCTTTGGAGGAAAGAGGCTGCAGCAGTTGAATGCTCTCTTTGCACAGAGCTTCAAGATCGAAACAGCTCATTGTGAGCTGCCCCTCATGCTCGAGATCGGCTAGTTCTAACAATTGATAAGTCACATGCTTCATGCGAATGCATTCCTCATGTATAGCGGTTAAGGCCTCCTTATGGAGGTCGATCTCCTCGAATCCCCATCTGCGAATTAATGATGTATATCCTTCCAGAATCGTGAGCGACGTTTTGAATTCATGCGAGGCGTCCGAAATAAACTGTCTCTGCTTCTGCATGCTTGTCTCCACACGTTCCATCAAGTGGTTGAATGTTTCGGATAATTGGTAAAGCTCATCCTTCGATTTATGATTTAAGGGAAGTTTTTTGATTTGGAGATTCGTTTGGATTTCCTTCAGCGTCTGAACCATGCGGGAAAGCGGCATGAAGATCAGTTTGGACAATAAAAAACTTGCAGAAATTGAGATCAACATAGCTGTCAGCGTTACGACGCACATAATGCTGACTAAACGGTATAAATTTTCTTTCAATTCGCTGGCTTCAGAGACGAGTTCCAACGTTCCGAGAATATTCGCTCCTTGGCGGATCGGCGTCCGGACGATGAGTACGGTTTCGTGATTCACTTCTTGCGAGTAAGCTTCCGGGGAATCGGTATGCTTGGGAGGAACGACGAAAAATTCGAAAGTATGGGAAGCCAGGTTGATCACCGCCGAAGACCGATCGAGCGTCCGGATCATGGTGTGGTCAGGGAGGTACTTTCTGAGAATACGAGTATTGCCTTCTTGCAGCAATTCGGTTGGACTCGTATTTTCGAGAATGATATTCGCTGCACTTTCCAGCGTTGCGATTTCCTCCTCTTTCTCCATTCTGGCATAGAGAACATAGATAGCGAAGGTGAGAGGAAGCAGAATACAGATTAGCCATACAAAAGACAGTAAGGAGGCTTTTGTTTTAATCTTCATCTCCGCTCACCTCCAAACAGTATCCGATGCCGCGAATTGTTTTGATAACCGGGTACGGGGCCAGCAGCTTTTTACGCAAGTATCGGATATAGACATCGACCAAATTCGAATTCCCCAAAAAATCGTATCCCCATACATCGTTCATAAGCTGTTCGCGGCTAAGAACCTCATTCTGATGCTCAATGAAATAGAGGAGAAGTTCAAATTCTTTTGGCGTCAAATCGATGTTCTTACCGTACTGCGTCACTTGCCTTGTTCTAAGATTTATCGTCGTTTCTTTCAAAGAATAAGCCATGAAATCCTGATGTTTAAGCTCTTTCTCCGTGTCATGCAATCGTTGGTGATGGCGAATACAGGCACGAATCCGAGCCAGCAGCTCCTCCATGTGAAAGGGTTTGGTGACATAATCATGTCCCCCCAAGTCAAATCCATTCACAATATCCTCGGTAGTTTTACAGGCGGTTACTACAATAATCGGCGTCTCGTTGTTCGCGGCACGAAAGGTTTTAATGAGTTCAAAGCCATTATGAACAGGGAGCAAAATATCGAGCAGGATGAGATCCCATAGTCCTTGCGATGCTTTCTGCAGCCCTTCGGAACCATCCATAGCGATCTCGACTGAATATCCGGCGTGCGTAAGCTCGAGCTGCAGCAGTCTTGCTATTTTCTCCTCGTCCTCAATGACCAGTATGTTATTTGCCATCAACAGCACCCTTTTCTAGCGGATATATAGGTCATGCGCCTTCATACATCTTATGCGTGCAAAAAGTTGGTTGTTCGTCGCTAGCGCCTTTGAATAGAAAGACACCTTAGTCTTCAGACTAGATGGTAACTATGTATTGGATGATTTCTCATTATTTTCTCATCGATTTGACTTATACTTAGAATAAAGACGCTTAGGGGAGATGGCGATGAAGAAAGTACTGCTTATTGAAGATGAAAAAAACATGGCCCGTTTCATTCAATTGGAACTGGAGCATGAATCGTTTGCCGTACACGCGGCTTATGACGGGAAAACGGGGTTGGACTTGGCCCTTCAAGATAATTGGGACTTGATACTGCTCGATGTGATGCTGCCGGGACTAAACGGAATTGAGGTCTGCCGGCGCATTCGTGCTGCCAAGAAGACTCCGATCCTGATGTTGACCGCCAGGGACAGCGTCGTTGATCGCGTCTCGGGTCTAGACAGCGGAGCCGACGATTATATGCCTAAGCCATTTGCCATTGAGGAATTGTTGGCGCGGGTAAGAGCTATTTTCCGGCGTATGGAGTTGGATGGAAACGGGCCGCATGCGATGCTTTCTTTTCACGATATTACGGTGGATACGGATGCGCGTATTGTTTATAAGGATAAGAACGTCGTTGAGCTGACGAAGCGTGAATTCGATCTCTTAGTGATGTTCATGAAAAACATTAATCTGGTGCTGACGCGCGATATGTTATTGGATCATGTGTGGGGGTATGATTCTTTGGTGGAGACGAACGTTGTCGATGTGTATGTCCGGTATTTGCGGAACAAGCTGGATCAAGCTGGTGATAACAGCTTCATTCAAACGGTCCGGGGAATCGGGTATGTCCTGCGATGATGGAACGAGTCTTGCGTTTTATACGGCAGCTCCCCATCAAGTGGAAGCTCATGCTAGGAGCAACCACGCTCATTTTCCTTCTGTTTGCGACGTATAACTTTGCCCAATATCTTGTTCTCAAGCAGTGGATGATGAACCAGGAGCGGGACAAGATTCAAGTTGGCATGGCCCAGCTGCAGGACTATTTTCAGGAAAAATTGAAGTCGGACGATGGTTTTCAAATTGCGGAAAGCCGGCCTTACATTGAGAAAATGATGGGGAAAAATCAATTCGTGCGCATCATCGGCCAGGAGGGAGAGCCTCTTCTAACGGTTGCCAATCATTTTAATGAAAATTGGGTGACCCCGAAGCCGGTCATTGTGCCGGAGCTGTTCGACACGACCCCTAATGAAGATCACGTTCTTATTTATCGAAGTCCAATCCAAACCGCAAAATTCGTTGGAACCATAGAGCTGGCCAGCAACTTAGAAACGTTTGACCATTTTAGCGCGACATTATTGTGGGTGATGCTGATCGGCGGGGTGCTGGCGGTTTTCATTAGCGCACTCAGCGGTTTAGCTCTTGCGAGGCAATTCATGCATCCTATCCGGGCACTAACCTCCGCCATACGGAGCGTCAAAGAGAAAGGACTCACGGAGCGCGTAAGCAATATACAAAACGGAGATGAGCTATCCAGTTTAGCGCAGCTGTTTAATGGATTAATGAATCAATTGGAAATTTCTTTTCGCCAGCAAAAGCAATTTGTCGAGGATGCCTCGCATGAATTGAGGACGCCGATTACGATTATGGAAGGCCATTTGTCGCTATTAAATCGTTGGGGCAAATCGAATCCAGAAGTCTTAGAAGAATCCTTGCAGGCTTCGCTTCAAGAAATACGGCGAATGAAAGGGCTCGTCCAAGAGCTTCTAACGCTTACGAGAGTCGAATCTCAATTTCTGGCTGAAAATGCGAAGCCTATTTCGCCGGTTCCTCTCATCCAAGAAACGCTGGATAGATTTAAGGTTCTCCATGCCGATTTTGAATTTCAAGCGAACACAGAGAAAATGGACGATGTTCTGATCTCTATTAGCCCGCTGCATCTAGAGCAGATTCTCTTAATCGTACTGGATAACGCAGTAAAGTATTCGACGAATGACAAGAGGATCGCAGTGGAGGGAGAGCGCTTGAAAAATGACGTGCAAATCACAGTGCGAGATCATGGCATCGGTATCCCGCCGGCGGATTTGCCCTATGTGTTTGACCGGTTTTACCGGGTGGATAAAGCGAGAAACCGGGAGATCGCAGGTACTGGACTAGGGTTATCCATTGCCAAACAGTTTGTAAGCAATTATCAAGGTGAAATGGCCATCCAAAGCGAGGAGAACAAAGGGACTGCCGTAAGCATTAAACTGCCTGTTAGCCAATCTGCTCAATAAAATAGCATTTCTCATGCTCTTCTCATCTTCATCATGTAAAGTCATTGTAAATGCCGCTGACGGGGCATTTAGTACAAATAAAGGATGATGAAGATGGAGTTTTCACAGGTGGATTATCATTGGTTTCAAACCATTAATCAATTAGGAGATACAATAGCCGTTCTGAACCCAATCATGCGTTTGTTTGCCTCTTATGCCGAATATGTGTTTTATATAGGAGTTGTCCTATATTGGTTTACGCGGCAAGAAGCGAATCGCCGAATGGTGGGCGAAGCCCTCATAGCCGCATGCGCAGCATTCGCTTTCGGCGGACTTCTCTCGCACTTCTTCTACCGGGACCGGCCGTTTGTCGCCCATCACGTCATTCAACTGATCGCGCATCCGGCGAATGCCTCCTTCCCGAGCGATCACGCGCTCGGTGCTTTCGTAATCGCCACAGCGATCTGGCTATACCGGAGAAAAGACGGAGCGATCTGGCTTGCACTCGCAGCATGCATTGCTTTCTCAAGAATCTGGACAGGGGTTCACTATCCGTCTGATGTTCTGGCCGGAGCCTTGATCGGCAGCGCTGCCGCGGTTCTCGTCCATCAATTATTTAAGCGCTCGTCATTGGCGCAGAAAGCAATGATGACCGTCATCCAGGGGTATGAAGCCGTGGAGTTCAAGATCTGGCGCAGGCACAAGGCGGTCTCTTCGGCGAGCAAGAAGAGGGTGTCCCATAAGTAAGAACTAATGACTTTAGGACATGGCTACCATTCAGAAAAATGGTTTTTAAAAAAAGCAA
>NZ_JBYTBS010000014.1:0-127692 GCF_058789495.1 Paenibacillus sp. FW126-R14
CATTTGTTCATCCCTATTTTTTACCAAATCACACAATAGCCAAGGTGCCAATCCTTCGATTGGCACCTTAACTTTCAGCATGAATTTTATGGCAAAAAACATTTTATTTATTCAATAAATTGTAGATAACTTGAGCTGCTTCTGCGCGAGAAGTAATACCCTGCGGTTCGAATATGCCATCTTGACGGCCTTGCACCAGATGAAGCGCAGCAGCTTGATTCACAAATGCTGCCGCCCAGGAAGAAATCTGAGCTTCGTCTGTAAATAACGTGTCTGCAGGAGCCGCAGGCATGCTGCCATGAACAACCACATAGGCCCGCATCATCATCGTAACCATTTCCTCACGGGTAATTTGCGCATTCGGGTCGAAAACATCTTCGCTTTTCCCATTCACAATTTCCGCTTTTACGGCAATGGCTACCGATTCTGCATACCAATCGCTGGACTTAACATCGGTAAATGAAAGCTGTCCTGTTGCGGTAAGCTTCAATGCTCTGACCAGCAGCGAAGTGAATTCTGCGCGAGTTACACTGCGCTCCGGCTCAAACGTCGTTGCGCTTGTTCCATTCACAATTTGTTTGGCTGCTAATTCTTTGATGACATTCACTGCCCAATGATCCTTAGGCACATCGCTGAAGTTCTTCGTGACTTCCAGTACGGCATACTTACTGAAGTGGCTGATTTGTGCAACCATTTCACCGTCGCTGTATTTTCCGCCAATGTATTCAAGTTTACCGTCATCAGCAATATAATAGATTCCCGCTAATTTCGGATTCAGCGAAGCGTCCACTTTAATGCGAATCGTAATCGGTTTATCAAATTTCGTCAGCACCGCGGCTGTTGATCCATCCGCTTTCGTGACAGACAATTTGAATTCGTAAACTTCGCCGTTAAGCTTAATATCCGCTTGAGATTCCAATTGCCCTTTGGCTACTACATCCTTCGCCGCAGACACCGAAAGCGGCTCAAATAGCAGCGAGATCGTACTATCTTTCAATGTTTCTGCAGATAATCCGCTCGTTAGCTGTTTAATCAAATCAACGGGGATGTCTAAAGTTAATTTATCCGTCTTAATCTCAAGCTGATTTTGACCAAGCAGTTCGGTCGCATTAGAAGGAAGCGTAATTTGCTTCACGTCTCCCGACAATGGGATAACCAATTTACCGTTTTCCGGAGATTTGCTTAATTCACCACGTGTTACTATATGAGTACCTGGTGGACTTATAGGAGTTTCATCTCCACCGCCTCCGCCAGAACTACCTTGCGCAGTTTGCGCCGGCACTTTCACCGGAATACTAGCAGTACTCGCTTTCGAACCATCCGAAGTTCTTGTTACTTCTAACACGATATTCACTGTTGTTTCTGCAACAGGAGGATAAACTGTTCCGTCTAATGCAATAACCGCGGTGTTACTTGAACTCTTAATCGCCCTAGTAAACCCTTCCGGTACGTTCGGCAGCACTAGCGTTCTTCCGTCTTTTGCAGGCGTGGATATTGACGTTATTGACTTGGCAACATCCTCTGCCGTTTTCGCCGGTACGATCACAGGAATACTCACCGTACTCGCTTGGGTACCATCCAAAGTTCTCGTTACTTTCAAAACGAGATTCACCGTTGTATCTGCAGCAGGACGTTTAATTGTTCCGTCTAGTGCAATAACCGCTTCGTTACTGGAACTCTCGATAGCCACTACAAATCCTGACGGTACATCCGGCAACACTAACTTTTGAGCGTCTTGCGCAGGCGTGGAAATTGACGTTATTCCATTAGCAACATCCTTAGCCGTCTTGCTTTTCGCAGGTACTACCACCGGAATACTCACCGTATTCGCTTTCGTGCCATCCGATAATCTCGTTACTTCCAATACGAGATTCACCGTTGTTTCTGCAATTGGCGGAACGATCGTCCCGTTTGTTGCAATAACCGCTTCGTTACTGGAGCTCTGGACGGCCACTTTATATCCTGTCGGTACATCTGGCAGCACTAACTTATAAGCGTCTTTCACAGGCGTCGGAATAGACGTTATTGTCTCGGCAATCTCTGCAGCCGTCTTGCTTTTCGCCGGTACTAGCACCGGAATACTCACAGTAGACGCTTTCGTACCATCCGAAGTTCTGGTTACTTCCAACACGAGATTCACTGTTGTTTCTGCAATTGGCGGAACGATTGTCCCGTTTGTTGCAATTACCGCTTCGTTACTAGAACTCTTGATGGCTAATGTAAATCCATCGGGCATTCCCGGCAATACCAATTGTTTAGCGTCTTGCGCAGGTGCTGGGATTGACGTTATCGCCGTTGCAATCTCCGCAGCCGTCGTCCCTGGAGCTGCGCTTTTCGCCGGTACTTTCACAGGAATAATCCCCGTGCTTGCTTTCGTACCATCCAATGTTCTCGTTACTTCCAATACGAGATCCACCGTCGATTCTATGGTTTGCGGAACAATTGTCCCGTCTAATGCAATAACCGCAGTGTTGCTTGAGCTCTTAATCGCCACAGTAAATTCTGACGGAACATCTGGCAACACTAACTTCGTGGCCTCTTTCGCAGGCGCTGGAATCGTCGTTATACCAGCAGCAACATTCGCTGAGCTTTTGAGAATTTCAAGAGTCTTATTTACTTTTGCATCGTTTTCTTTAGCTTCCAAGTTGCTGTCCACAAGTTTTACATTTCTAATTTTTATTGAAGCCGCTCCTAATCCCTTCGCGATAAACGATACATTGAGCAAGCCTAAATTACCGTTGTCACCTGGCACAGCCCCAATTCTGGAATGGGCAAATTGAAGATGGCCTCCTGTTGCATCAACGATTGCAGGAACTCGGAACCCAGGAATTAGGGTCTTATCGCTCCCAGGTTTAAACTCCAAAAGATTGGGATCGAAATCAAGATTGAGTTCATAGGCATAAACATCAACAAGGTCAATCCCCGTCACGGCAACTTGAACCTCATCGCCAATGGATATTGGCTTATCGTTTAAAATCATTATCGAGTAGGCAGGTTCCACCGCTGAAGCAAACTGCGGAGGCAGCGAAAATAAAAACATGAAGGCTATGAGGAGGAATGTAATTAATTTATGAATTCGTTTCATTGCAGGATTTCTCCTCTCTTTCAAAAGAGTAGGAGGAGGGCATTGCTGCCTTCCTCCTATTTGTTAAAATGATAAGTTATTAGTTAGGATCAAGAATCTTTTTGGCTACGAACGCAATATCTTCAATGTCAATTTTTCCATCATTGTTGACATCTGCAATTTTGTAAATATTCCAGTTCGCATCTGTGGATTTTTTACCATAATACCTAGCCACAATTCCTAAGTCTGCGATTGAAATTTTACCGTCACCATTGACATCTCCCTGAATCGCTTTGACCACAGAATCCTTAAAGGATTGCAGTGCCGTATTCAGTGCGGTTACAGCAAGATCGACATCTTGTTGCTTAGCAGTTCCACTGCTGGAAACGGTTTGCGCACTTGTAATAGCAGCAAGCAGGGTGGCTTTTGATCCAACAGGATAGTTGCCGGCCAAAGTGCCTTCAACTGCTGCATTATGCACACCTTGAGCACTCGCAATCAAAGTGTTCAATGCCGACTTATCTACTGCAGCTTCAATCTGAACATTGAGGGAAGCACCAAGTAATTGCGATTCAGTGCCATCTGCATTAGAGACTAACACATTTGAGATAGCTATCGTCGTCTGTGGTGTGACGATATTTTTGGCTTTCCAATGGAGTACCAATAAATCGCCACTTGAGCTAACCGCATTGCCCTCTCCTAAACTTGCAGCAATGAGTCGAACTTCGCCCGCTTTTTCCGACTTGTCTACAAGCTCGAATCCATTTCTAACTGATTCAGCTGAGACAAACTCTACTTTGGCAGGATCATAGGTAAATGTAATATCCTGCGCATACAATTCGCTTGTTACATTCGTTAATCCAAATTTCGTATCGAATGAACCGCCGACCGTCACTTTATCCGTTCCACTCAGCGTCGAAGAAACGGTATTGCCTTTTGCAGTCACAATCAACTCTTTGGTGTCACGAACACGAATCCGAGTTCCAGCAGAGTATTTGCCTGCAAGACCTACTGCTTGGAGCGTGTCACCGACTTTAACGTTTGGAGCCGGACCTGACTGGGTAGCAATATAACCATCTGTGAAGACAAGCACCGGTCCGCTGCCGTCGTCAATGTTGAAGGATAGGCCGCCATCCTCAATGGATTGAACTTTCCCTTCTACTTTTACCAAAAGCCCTTGGTTCGTTTCATTCGTAGAATCTTTCGTACTCGCTACTTTTGGAGCAATTGGTGTTCCTGGTGTTTTATTCAACTTAATGAAGCTATCCAAGTATTCACCAAACTCTAGTTCTTTGTTGTTCTCAAATGTTTTGGTGTGACCGTAGACACGGACTTTATCGCCCAATTTAAGCGATCCGTCTGGGATCTGATTAAATGCCATAATTCCGCCAGTTTCATCTTGAACGTACACAGCGTCATAGAAAACGCCTGCGGCCGATGTAACCGTACCTTCAATCACTGCATCTTTCTCGTCAGGCAAGTTTCGAACATCTCCAATTTTGGACACAACCGTATCCCGGCCTGCCAACCAATTGTAAACGTTCAATGTGAATCTTGGGTTTCCTTTGTAGTTAAAGGTTGTATCTTGCTGCTTGTCGTTGAAAATGTTCATCCCCGAAACAACAATGCGTCCCTTACCGATTTGCTCGGATGCAATCAGCGGTATTCCTGCCCCGTTGTTGCTATTGGTGTCTGTATTATAAACTACAGCTCCACCTTTCAGGTTGCTTTGATACGTTGTTTTGTTCCCTTTAACCAAGAGTGTAACGTTACTGCTGTCCGTCAACTTCGTTCCGTCAGCTTTATACAAGCTTGAACCGCTATAATATTCTATTGTTCTCACAATATCTGTCATATAGTTGGCAACAGGTTCAGGATAAGCTTTTACAGCATACGGACTGACTTTAGGATCGCCCCAGAAGTTGCCGTCTTTACTATCGTCGAATACGCCGTCGTTATTGACTCGAATATCCGATCCAATAGCTTGGAGAATAGGGTTATTAATTGTAGGATCCGCACTGTTGTTGCTCTTCTCCGTTAACAGCAATGAACCGCCGCCTTTTACAAAGTCTGCAACAGCCGTTTGCTCCGAAGCCGTCAACGCCGTTTTCGGATGCGAGATCATAAGCACCTTAACACCTGATAGAACAGCTGGCGTAATCGGCACTTTATTTTCTACAAATGTATAACCTTCTGTTTGTAGAATTTTAATCATCGTTTTGAAATTGTCTTTATAAGTTCCTGAATCGCCAGATGAGTTCTCGTTTCCGTGCGCACCATCTAGCATAACAGTAATGCCTAACGGAGGCTTGATCTTAAATGGCCTTTGGAAGGTATTATCCTTCGTATCATCTCCAGCTGGCGGGTCCACGACGGCGATAAATGTAATATCGCCACTGACTGGATTATTCCAGTTAAAGGTTGCATATCCCATCGTTTTAGCCGCTAGGTCTGCAATTGTATAATCACCAATTTTATGAGCAGCGTCTGCTTGATCATAATACAGGTGAACATTCAAATTGCTTGCAACTGTTTTACCAAGATTACTTACAAGAGCTTTAATCGTTGCCGGGCTTCCGCCTGTGATCGCATCGCCAACAACTTCAATGCCGCTCAAACGTACGTCAGGATTCACTTCTTTGGTCCAGATCGGAGCAGAGTAAGCTTGGTCGCCGTCTTTTTGAGTTACTTTTACAACGAACCATTGCTGTGCACCCACAACATTAACCTTAGGGTTCCATTCAAAGGAAGTTGAATCTGTGGAAGGGATATAAGTATCAATTACCCTGCCACCGTTCGTGATAAGCTCTACTTTTGCAATATTGTCGTTCGACTTGTAGCCTTTTGGCAAAAATTTATAATCCGGGCTATTCGGGGACTCCGCGACATTATCGCTTCCTGTAATATGGAAATCAAGATTTTGTCTGTCTAGAATCGAGCCCATGTAATAACCGTTTGCCGAGAAGTCCAACGTCATGTTCGGATCTTCTGTGAAATAAACGTGCATGTTTTTCATGGAGCTAAGCAAAGATTCTTGAGAAAGATCTTTCGCGACGATAACAGTACGCTTCATCGTTTGACCCCATGTTGCGTCATGGTTATCTTCACCATACGTAGGAGCAACGTGCCAGCCAAGATCCAATGCATTAAAGAACTTATCCTGTGCATTCGCATATCCGTAGTGGCCTGAACCATTACCTACTTCTAGCATCGTGAACAGTTTGTCTACGTTTTTGTCGTATGGAATGAAGTTATCAAACGCATTCGCAGACATCGCAGGGTGGTTGAACTGTGCGACGATATCGTCGTAAGTCATTACCCATGCATAGTAATTGTTCAGGTTCTGATAAGCTCCGCCATTCACAACGCGATCGATGAAATTCGTCGTACCGAATACGTTGGAGTGACCCCATGTTGTGGAAGTCATTTCAAAAGCAGGGAATACAACGAACTTATCATTTTGCGTATAATCCTTAGCTAGCTTTTGAGTAAGCTGCCAGTCGCTGCCGCCAGTTCTTTCGGTCATGCCGCCTTTATTGATGACGTTATCCGAAGAAGCAAGGCTGGAGTCGATATCATGAGAGTGGTCGGAGAATGCAAACCAATCGTAGTGATATTTTTCAGCTTCTTTCAAAGCCGTTTCCGGATCGCCCGCGGCGTCATGGGAAATATTCGTGTGATTGTGCGTCGTTCCGCGATAATGATTGCCGCCTGTGAACGGTGGAATAACTTCAAAACTCCATGAAACCGTGCTTGGGTTACCCAGCATATCTTTCGAACTTACAAAAATGGTATGTGTCCCAACGGACAGATCCGTCTGAAGCGCTACGGAAACATCAGTGCCAACCGTTGTAACATACTGAGAAGGGATCGTTGTCCCATCCATTTTTACAACAATGGAGCTTTTGTCAACACCGCTCGGATCGGACAGCGTCAAGGAAATATCCGGCAGTTTGCTTTCCGTTTTTTGTCCTTGCGTAGGAAGCATTTTGGAATAAGTTGGGCCATCTGTATCCACGATGACCGACACTTTGTTCGGGTTCCCAGAATCTCCGGACGATTGAACCTGTGCACCTGCTTTAGCTTCAATGTAATACTCGAAGCCGGCCGCTGGAACAGAGTCTTTCAAGATATTAGCTGTGTAGTTTGTATTGTCTGTCGTAATCATGGCGACTTTGGTATAGCTTGTATCGCCTTTCGCTCTGTAATAGAAGTCAACGGACTGAGCGTTTTGTGCTTGTGCAGTAAAAGATAGATCTACATCTTTGTACACTTGTGTGATAGGTTCGTGAGCGAAGCTTAACACACCAACAACGTCAGATTTGCTTCTCGGGAAAATTTGATAACCGGAAGTGAAAGGAGTTGCTGATTTGTTTTGTCCTACAATACCTGTCACGGTGTACGTGCTTCCTACAACTAAATCTGTAGCAACATTGATTCCCGCGCCAAGCGTTGGAGCTGCTGCGGTGATGACGCGTACAATGACTGACTTGTTATTAGCATCAACGAGTGTCACGTTAAAGTTGGCTCCGGATGCAACCGAGCTTGCAACTTTACCTGTAACTGTAACTAAGATTCCTTCTAACGGCTCACCTGTCGCATAAGTGGTTAAATCCACGATATCCGTTAACCGCGGAGCAGGTACAGGAGCAGTACCTAAATTAACGCTTGCCGTAGGTGTAAATTCCAATAAACCTTGATAAAATTGCAAATAACCTGTCAGACGAACTTTTGTACCTGCATCGATTTGGAAGCCTGGTGCGGTACCCGAGTAAATATTGACGCCGCTTGTATCATCTTGAATATAATAATTGTTATTCGTTGAACCGATGACATTGTTTTTAATTGTAGCAACGCCTTCAATCGTGTACAGCGCATTTGTATTAACAGGGCTCGCTAATGTATTCACACCATTAGCATCGTTAACTCTAAGGTCTTTGATTTTAGTAATTGTGAATAAATCTACAGCTACTTTATCGCTCTCGCTGTTGCTGCCATCTTTTGCCGTGAGATAAATCTTTTTGACTGAATCTGTGTTTGTAAATGTGATGCTGAACGAACCGTTTGCAGCAGCCGTTGTAGTCGTTACCGGAGTTGGCGAAGTGGAATCCAGGTAAAGAGAAACGGTCGAGTTCGCTGTTACTGCGCCTGCCGAACCGGAAACTGTTGTTAACGTACCAAATGTAATATTAGCGATAACCGGATTCGCTGTTTTCACCGGAATCGGTTTAATATCAGTATCTTGTACGGCTACGTCAGCCCAGTCGGTAATTTTGTTTTGAGCATCAAGCTTCACAACGAAAATATGTTGACCGCTTGTTACCGCGATATCCGTAAGTGCCGTTAAATTAAGCGTATAAGCAGTTGCCGGATCCCCTACATACGGACGAGATTGCGATCCTGCAGCGCCCACGACATATTTCAGAGTTCCAGAAGGAACAACCGTAGCTTGTGTAGTACCATTGGCAGTACCTTTACCCCAAGTAAAGCCTGTAAGTACAGGTGCTTGCGGTGCCGTAGCCGGTTTGATATTAGCATCAAGCACCGGTACATCTACCCAATCCGTAACTTTGTTCTGGTCATCGATTCTAGTGATGAAGATGTGTTGACCGCTTGTTACTGCGATATCAACATTCACTGCCGGGCCATATGTGCTAGCCGTTACAGTATCGCCAACATTAGGTTGCGTTTGAGATCCAGCCGCGCCTACTGTATATTTCAGCGTTCCGCTTGGAACAGCTGTAGCTACTGTCGTACCGCTTGTACTACCTTGGTTCCATGTAAAGCCCCCAAGAGTAGGTGCTGGTGTTGGTAACCCCTCCGTAGCGGTGATGATGATATCATCTATTCTATTTGTTCCCGAACTTCCAACAGTTCCGTTACCGATAGAAACAGAGGATGTGTTCAACCATCTAACGTATACGTTTGGTTTATTTGCAGTCTCTGAAGGCAAAGGAAGATTATTGATTACTCCGGCAACCCAATCGGATGCTACGTTGTAAGAACCATTGGAGATATCTTTCCAAGAAGTGCCGTCTAGACTATATTGCACCTTAAATTCTTTCGGTCCCGTGCTGGAGCCATATTGTTTTGAGGATAACACAATATTAGAGTATCCTGTTGTAACAAATGACGCTGACCAATATCCGCCGCCTTTATCCCAGCCATTTGCGTTGATTGCTTTATCAGCTCCACCGGTGACTCCAGCAGCATAGGCTTGCAGTACCGGTCCGTTACCAGCTGTTACACTACTGGCGCTGCCTGATAGTACTCCACCTGTCGGGGTTGCCGCAGAAGCATTGAAGTCCCACTTAGCCAAAGTGACCAGGTCTCCCTGAGCAGCCGTAGCAGCTAGCGGTATCATCGAGAAAAGCATAACAATAGTCATAGCAAGGCTATACCATTTTCTGTACTTCCCTATCTTTCTAAACATTTAGGCACTACCTCCTTATAAAATCGCACAACAAAAAAACCGTCACAAGAAACGCCGCCAATTCAGCTACCAATTGCGCCTCGCCAAAAGCCCATTGATACCCGTACAAACCTCGCTATATTAGTTTACAACCTACCTCCTCGACTGCTACACCACCACCTCCTAAAAAAATGATAGCGCTTTCCCCTTTTTTCGGAAAATATTCTCACAATTGTAAAAATATCGAACATTTGCGAAGATAGCGTTTTACAATTGATAATACCAATATAAATCATTGCCGTTTGTAAGTAAACAATTTTCCTAGGTCTATAGTTACACTTTAAACTTTATTTGTTTTGTATATATTAGCTTATTGTTAAGGTACTGTTAAGAGTTTTATTCGTCCTTTCAGAACTTTTGGAAATTCGCCTTATCCAGCCTGAGAATCTATGCAAGATACCAATAAATTTGTCATGTATAAAAAACTTATGAAATTTATACCAATATAATATTTACATTTGTTCACCCAATCAGATATGATGAGAATATGTTACGAAGGAGGTTTTCATATTGCCAAATTTTGAAAGGATTTTCCTCATCGTCTTAGATAGCGTAGGAATTGGAGAACTTCCGGATGCCGGCCAATATAACGATACTGGCGCACATACCTTGGGTCATATCGCTGAAACGTTAAATGGTTTGCACCTGCCAAATATGGCCGCTCTCGGACTTGGAAATATCGAAGAATTGCAAGGAGTTCCGGCAGCAACTTCTCCCAAAGGGCTCTATGGCAAAATGAACGAAATATCCATAGGCAAAGATACAACGACCGGACACTGGGAGCTCATGGGCTTGAAAGTTGAAGTTCCGTTTCAAACCTATCCCCAAGGTTTCCCCGCTCCGCTCATTCAAGCTTTCGAGCAGCGCATCGGACGCAAGGTTATTGGCAATATTCCCGCATCAGGCACAGAAATACTGGATGAATACGGCAAGCTCCACGTGGAGACAGGGGATGTCATTGTGTATACATCTGCCGACAGCGTGCTGCAAATTGCCGCGCATGAGGATATTGTTCCGCTGGAAGAGCTTTATCGCATTTGCGAAACAGCTAGAGAGCTGACACTCGTGGATGAATACTTCGTCGGACGTGTAATTGCCAGACCGTTCACGGGACAGCCCGGCGCTTGGGTACGCACTTCCAACCGTAGGGACTATTCCGTCAAACCACTTGGGCCAACTGTTCTGAATGCGCTAAATGAAAGCGATTTCGATGTGATAGGCATCGGCAAAATATCAGATATCTACGCAGAAGAAGGCATTACCCAATCGATTAAAAGCAAATCCAACATGGATGGCGTTGACAAGCTGCTTCAAACGTTGGATACCGAGTTTAACGGCCTTTGCTTCACGAACCTTGTAGATTTCGACGCTCTATACGGGCATCGCCGGGATCCCAAAGGTTATGGACAGGCACTCGAGCAATTTGACGCCAGACTTCCGGAAATTTATCAGAAGCTGCGCCAAACCGATCTCTTGATCCTGACAGCCGATCACGGCAACGATCCTACGCACCACGGAACGGATCATACCCGGGAGTATGTGCCACTGCTTGTTTATCACCACGGTTTAAACGAAAGCCGTTCACTCGGCATTCGGAATTCCTTTGCGGATGTAGGAGCTACGATTGCTGATAATTTCAAGGTGACAATGCCCTTGTACGGCACTAGCTTCTTATCCATTATGAAATGAGGTTTAAAGCATGAACAACACTAAGATCCTTGAAGCAGCTGTACATATCCTCCCCTTAATTACGAACATCAGGCCCTCTGTCGGTTTGATTCTCGGTTCAGGCCTCGGCGCGCTTGCCGATGAAATTGTGAATGGGGTTTCGATTCCATATGAAGATATCCCCCATTTCCCTGTCTCAACGGTAGAAGGTCATGCCGGTCGTTTGGTCATTGGCGAGCTAATGGGCAAACAAGTCGTCGCGATGCAGGGGCGTTTTCATTACTATGAAGGCTATTCCCAAGAAAAAATCACATATCCGGTGCGCGTCATGAAGGCGCTCGGAGTTAGGCAAATGATTGTCACCAACGCAGCCGGAGCTTTGCATACCGGATTGCACCAGGGGCAGCTGATGATTATTAACGATCATCTGAATTTTGCTTTCGACAATCCGTTGATCGGTCCCAACGACCCTCATCTTGGCGTGAGGTTCCCCGATATGTCCAGACCCTATGCGCCTAAGCTCATTGAGCTGGCCAAAAAAGTTGCGCTCAAGCAAGAGCTTGCTGTCGCAGAAGGCGTCTATGCTATGATGTCGGGTCCGACTTATGAGACACCGGCTGAAATCAGAATGCTGCGCAAACTTGGCGGCGATGCCGTAGGCATGTCAACCGTGCCGGAGGTCATTGCGGCCAGACATTCCGGAATCGATGTGCTGGGCATTTCCTGTATTACGAATATGGCTGCCGGCATACTCCCTCAACCTTTATCCCATGATGAAGTAATGGAAACCGCTGCCCAAGTGAAAAGCTCATTCTTAAGATACATGAAGGCAATCATTGCTAACCTATAACAACAACGCTCAGGAGGCATTACAGATGGATAATTTGTTAAAAAAATTAGCTGAAGCAGCTTCTTTTATTCGTGAATCTATACCTGTACAACCGGAAATCGGAATGATTCTAGGCTCAGGATTAGGCGTACTTGCAGATGAGGTCCTGAACCCTACTGTCATTCCTTACGAGAAAATCCCCCATTTCCCGACTTCTACCGTGGAAGGTCATTCCGGGGAACTCGTCGTCGGTCAGCTTCAAGACAAAATCGTGCTTGTGATGAAAGGCCGCTTCCACTTCTATGAAGGCTACCCTATGCAGGAAGTTGTTTTCCCGGTTTACGTCATGAAACTGCTGGGCATTGAGACGCTGATTGTCACGAATGCTGCCGGCGGGATGAATCCTTCCTTCGCAGCAGGCGATCTTATGCTAATCACGGATCATATCAACTTCACAGGTGCCAATCCGCTGATTGGGCCTAATATCGCCGAGCTGGGCCCACGTTTCCCGGATATGTCGGAGGCTTACAACCGCAAGCTTAGAGCAATGGCAGAAGCCAAAGCCGCTGAATTGAACATTCCTTTGCAGCAAGGCGTTTATGTCAGCGTCTCAGGTCCTACTTACTGCACACCGGCTGAATTGAAGATGCTCGCAGGGATTGGCGGAGATGCGATCGGCATGTCCACCGTCCCTGAAGTGATTGCTGCCAATCATTGCGGCATGCAAGTCGTGGGAATTACCTGTATTACCGATATGGCGATCGGAGAGCATCTGGAGCCTTTAACGCATGAGCAAGTCGTTAAGGTTGCCGCTGAGGCGAGACCCAAGTTCATTGCACTTATTAAAGAAATCACAGGCGGGGTGAATTAACATGCGGATGGTCGACCTAATCGCCAAGAAAAGAGATGGCGGCGTTTTAAGCAAAACGGAGATTGATTTCATTATCGAGGGATATACGAAAGGGGACATACCGGACTACCAGTTGTCCGCATGGGCTATGGCTGTCTATTTTAAAGGAATGACATCAGAGGAAGTTGCCAACCTAACCATGGCGATGACTCTGTCAGGCGATACCGTGGACCTTTCTCCAATCGAAGGCGTTAAAGTAGATAAGCACAGCACCGGCGGCGTTGGCGATACAACAACCATCATTCTTGCTCCGCTGGTAGCGGCAGCCGGCATTCCGGTAGCCAAAATGTCCGGCAGAGGGCTGGGACACACAGGCGGAACCATCGATAAGCTGGAAGCCATTCCCGGTTTCCATGTCGAATTGTCTGCCGAGGAATTCATCCATAACGTCAACGAGTTCAAAATAGCGGTAATCGGTCAAAGCGGCAATCTAACTCCTGCTGACAAAAAATTATACGGTCTTCGCGACGTGACAGCCACCGTAGACTCGATCCCCTTGATCGCCAGCTCGATCATGAGCAAAAAAATTGCCGCAGGCGCAGATGCCATTGTTCTGGACGTCAAAACAGGCGCAGGCGCCTTCATGAAGTCGCTCGATGAGGCCAGAGCGCTTGCCTCTGCCATGGTCGACATCGGCCGCGAGCTCGGCCGGCATACCGTCGCGATCATTAGCGACATGAGCCAGCCACTTGGCTACGCCGTGGGCAACTCCTTAGAGATCAAGGAAGCTATCGATACGCTGCGCGGCAAAGGTCCTGAGGACTTAACTCGCCTAGTGCTTACATTAGGCGCGCACATGGTCGTTCTCGGCGGTAAAGCCGAAAGCTTCGAGGAAGGCTACCAGCTGCTCGAGGAATTGATCCGCAGCGGCAAGGCGCTCGAGGTGCTCAAGCAGTTCGTTGTCGCGCAAGGCGGGACAGCCGAGGTTATCGACGATCCGGCGAAGCTGCCTCAAGCGCCGTATCAAATACATGTAACCGCTCCTGCGGACGGTTATATCCATGCCATTCAAGCCGAAGAAATCGGCGTGGCGGCGATGCAGTTGGGCGCTGGTAGACCGACGAAGGAGTCGTCTATTGATCTGGCCGTTGGCGTCGTGCTCACGAAGAAAGTCGGGCATGCCGTTCGTCAAGGCGAGACCATTGCCATTCTTCATGCGAACCAAGAAGATGTCGCGGCGATCGCGCAGAAAATCGAGCAAGCTTTCGACATCCAAAGCGATGCCTGCGAAGAGTCTGCTTTGATCTATGACATCATTCAATAACTTCTATGCAAAAAAGTCGTGGGGACACCGATTCGGTGCACCACGACTTTTCTTCTTTATTTCTTTGCAGGAATTCGGATTTGTTGGCCAATAAAAATCAGATGCGGGTTTTTCAGGTTGTTATAGGCTGCCAGTTCCTTCCAGTCCATGCCGTAGCTTTTGGCAATTCTCGAAAGAACATCGCCTGACTTCACGATATAAATTTCATCCGAAGCCGCTGCGTCAGTTGCAGGAGCAGGTGCTGGTGCTGGTGCTGGTGCCGGCTGAGCCGGTGCAGCTGGAGCATCTGTTGATTGGACTGGCTCCGGTTTTACAGAGTCCTTAGCCGGTTCAGCGGCCTTTTCCGTCTTCATGGCGAATTTGGCAAATCCGCTCTCTTTATCCGTGCTGAGGTAGGTCAGATTGCCAAGCTGCTCAGCAAAAGGAATGGCTTTCGGCGAAGATTCGAATGTCACGGTAGCGTTACCCTTGATTGGCGCTAAAGACCAATTGTTATCCGCAGACGGATTTACCGTTCCATGCTCACGAATATAATCAATAACAATTTGACGGTTCTCGTCCGGAGAACTGATGACAATCGTTTTACCGTTTGCACCATCGAAATTCCCGCCTCCGCTTGCGCGGTAGTTATTCGTAGCAACGATAAACTTCTGTTTAGGATCCACCGGTTTACCGTTATAGCTCAAATTTTGAATACGGCTTGCATCGGCATTTTTAATTTTCCCGCCTGTATCGTATTTTGCCGGCTGTGTGACATCAATTTGATAAGTTACACCGTCAATGACATCAAAATTATATGTAGGAAAGTTAAGATTGACTAAAGGTTGTTCACCCTCTTTGCCCGGGTCAATTTGGTTGAATTGGCCTGCGGACATTTCCAACCAGTTTTTCAACTGTTCTCCCGTGACCAGAACTGCGTTGAGCGTATTCGGATACACATAGAGATCAGCCATGTTCTTCACAGCAAGGTTGCCGGCCGGGATATCCGTGTAGTAGCTTACGCCACCGCGACCGCCTGCTTTGAATGGAGCACCTGCGGAAAGCACGGGAATGCCGTCTAATTCCGTTCCTTGGATGTGTTCTTCTACGTACCATTTTTGCGCGTTGGTTACCAATTGGATCGAAGGATCATCTTGAATCAATGCAAAATAACTGTTGATCGGCGCAGTCGAAGTACCTACCGGGCCTCGCACATAATCCAAAGTCGCCTCATGTTCGCTTTTGACGCTGTCCAGCACCGTTTGATCCGCTTCCACTAGCGGCTTTTTATTCGCTTTATCGTAAATCGGTATTACTCTGGATTGTGAATCCGCAACCTTCCACTTGCCATCCACCTTTTGCAAACTGAGATCGATAACCCCTAAGTTATCTCCCCAGAAGCCCGGCTCGACTGCAGCAACTCCGTTGATTGTCCCTTTCTTCATATCGACACCCGCTTTGGCCAAATCCACGCCTGTCGGTCCGGCAAATTTATCAGCAGGGAAAACGACGTGCGCATGCCCGAATAGAATTGAATCAATACCAGGAACTTTGCTTAACAGATACGCCGCGTTCTCTTCACCGCCTGTCGCTTCGACCGTTCCGAAGCCGGTATGAGCGATCGCTACAATGATATCCGCTCCTTCCTCTTTCATTTTAGGAACGAATTTATTGGCAGATTCAATGATATCCTTAGCTATGACTTTACCTTCAAGATTAGCTTTATCCCACTGCGTCACCTGTGGAGGCACGAAGCCGATCACGCCGACTTTCAGCTTTTGCTCCTGCCCTTTTTCATCTACAAAGGTGCGATCCAATAGAAGATAAGGTGTAAAATAATTTTTGCCGCTTTGGTCATCTATGTACACGTTGGAATTGACATATGGAAATTTAGCGCCTTTCAAACTGCGCTGCAAGAAATCAAGCCCATAGTTAAATTCATGGTTACCGATATTCCCTGCGTCATAGTTTAGCAGGTTCATAGCTTTATATACTGGATGCGTCTCGCCATCTTTCAGCGGTTTGATTTTTGCCATGAGATCGCCAAGCGGGTTCCCTTGCAGTAGATCGCCATTATCGAATAACAGGCTGTTTTTGGCCTCTTGGCGATACTTATTGATTAAAGTTGCCGTTTTCACTAAGCCAAACTCGTCTGTCGAACTGTCTTTGTAATAATCGTAATTCACAATGTTCGCATGAATGTCCGTCGTTTCCATGATGCGTAATTTTAGCTCGGTGCCCTTCGCTTCATCCGCTGAAGCCAAGGTCATTGGCGCAACCAGCATGGCGCATGTTAGGGATGCCGTTAAACCGTTTCGTAAATAAAGCGCTTTCTTTTTCAATTGCAATTCCTCCTTGAAATTAATCAACCTTTGTTCATTTAACACCAGACGAAACCTTATTTCTTACACACTCTCCGTTTTCCTACACAACCTCCCAATCATAAAGTACTACACTCCAATCAACTTCTCCCCACAACTGGATCATTTGTAAAATATGGTTTTTACATTTGATAGACTTAATATAATTCAAGTTTGCTGTTATTGTAAACACTTTCAGCCAAAATAATCCATAAAATATCCTTAATTCTCCAACCTATCGGAATCGCTTCGAAAGTTCGCTTCGTGTCAATGAAATTCGATGAAATCGATTGTTTACAATTGTTTATTCGTAGAGATTCGTCGGATCTTTGTTGATTTGAAAATGCATCCCCTATTGTGGGAACTCCATTCCCTTATTTCGGAAAAAAGCGGAATTTCAGGCGCTCGAGGAGAACTACAGGGCCTTATTTCGGCTCAAAGATCGAACTAGCTGCTCGAATGGCGAAATAGCGGAACGCAGTTCCTTTTCCCATGCCGAAAGGGATGTTTCTAGCAAAATAACGCACTGTAGTTCCCCTTCCCTTGCTTCCCTTCCTTTTCCTTCCCTTCCAGTGAGTCATTGAGACTCATCGCTCCGACATGTGATAAGAGGCAACCTTCGCTTCCCCAAACAACCGGATCATGTCTCTTTTTCCATACCAAAAAAGCCGACTCACCCTAAGGCGAGCCGGCTTCTTCTCACATATTCCGTTACTTGGCCGATGCCGGCAGCAGCAATTGCAGCTGCTCCATTGGAATGACCAGATGAATATTGTTCATCGTTCGCATGGACCCGGACACGATCCCGGCCAAACGCCCGTACCGGTCGATCACCGGGCCTCCGGACATTCCGCTGGCGATTTGCGCCGAGGTCAGAATGCGGTCCCGCCCGTTAATCTCCGCCTTCGGGGAGTTGATAATCCCCTCAGTAATGATCGGCGTATCTTTCATCGGGTATCCGATGGCGAACACTTTCTCGCCATGCTTTACCGCCGTTCCCCTGACTCGAAGAGCGTTATACGACTCCTTCCCCTCCGCTGCAGGCAGCTTCAAGACCGCCGCATCCGTCTGGTCATCGACGCCGAGCACTTCGATCGAAGAAACCTTGCGTCCGTCGCCGAAAACAGCTTCCAGGTGATCGGCATCTGCGATCACATGGTATGCCGTTGCCGCGATGCCGTCCGTGGATATCATCACCCCGGTACCGGAGGCTTTCAACGTATTGTCACCGTTCAAAGCCCGGAGGTAGAACACCGCGCCTTCCGCGCGCTCGTAAATCTCCTCTGCGTTATAAGTCGCCGCCTCATCCGCATTCGCCCGTACGAAAAAGCTCAGGCAGGAGAGCATTAACAGGAGCAAACCTATCGCAGCTATTTTTCTTTTCATGGTCTATACCGCCTTTCCGGGTTGACCGCGCCTATTTGGACGCGGCCATAATGTCGGAGTAAGCCCAATGCGTTGGAAGCAGGTCGCTGAACTTCGCTGGGCCGTCCTGTTTCTCCATACCCGTAATTCGGTTGATCAGCACAACAGCCTGTGCCCTCGTAATTTCGTTGTCAGGCTGGAAGGTTCCGTCCGGGAAGCCATCCACATACCCTGCTTTGATGAAGGCATTGACGTATTTTTCCGACCAGTGGCCCTTCACATCGTCCAACGTTGACGCTCCGCTCTCGGAAACATTCAGCTTCAGCACTCTCGCCATCATAACGACGAACTCCGCTCTCGTCAGTTTTTTAGCGCCGCCAAAGGTGTTGTCCGGGAACCCTTCAATGATGCCCGCCGACGTAAAGAACGCCACGGCATCTTGTCTGCTGCTCGTTACGTCACTCAGCACGCCCGCTACAGTCACATCCTCTTTATTCAGCAGAGGATCGAGCATGTACGTAATTTCATAGCGGCTAAGCGCGTTGTCCGGCCTGAATTCATTGTTTTCATAACCGGAAATGTATTTAATTTGGCTCGCATCGCTTTTCAGATCATACTTGGCGTTTTCCACCTGATAGTTCATAGTGACAACCTGATCGTTTTTGTCCGTGATCATTTTAATCGTCATATTCCCCATGATCACAATCTCTCCGGTATAGCGAGCGCTGTTTTTCGTCGGTGTGCTGCCGTCAGTCGTATAGTAAATGATCTGACCCTCCGGCGCCGTCAACGTCAATTTGCTGTTCTTGGCGACGGACACCGAAGTTTTGTTATCGGTCTGAACCGTCTTGGAGCCGATGTTGGCGGCAATGCCCGGATCGGCAACGATTGGCGGAGCCCATCCGCCGCCGCCCATTAACGGAGGCTTCTTCGTCCAAGTCGCCGTCATGACCTCGCTGTTTTCCTTATCTTCCGCTATCGTCATCGCCTTGATCGTTGTCGTATCTTTCAACACGATAGGCGCTGTATAAACCTTGGACCATGCGTCCGGCTGACTGCCGTCCAACGTATATACGATCTTGCTGCCCGGTTCGTCTGCAGCCAGCACAACGGAAACTTGATCCGCAAACGGCGTTTCGCCGGAAACGACGCCAGGTTTCTTCGCTCTATCGACGAATGATAAGGCTGGCGCATTCAACGTCCACGTTCTGGCTTCGCCGTTCACCGCTGCTGTCAGTACGGCGCTGCCGCCCGTTTTCATTGAACCTTTTGTTGCATCCGAAGCCTTGACGATAGTAATTCCACTCGGATCAGCAGACCAAGTTACCTCACTGTCGCGAGTCAAACCAAAATCGGATCTGATGCTATGGATGGAATCCTTCTCGTTTAAAATAACGGCCGCTGTACTCAGTTTGGATACCGCTGTTCCGTTAAATGCTGCAAGCTGCGGATAAAATCCTTGAGCAGCCTGCCACAATCCGGCATTCAGGCCGATCGGCAGCGCTCCTGAGACGAAGTCCTTGGCCGATAAGCCGATCGCTTCGCCGATTGTGCCTGCCGTTCTTTTGCCATCGGCATTATAGTAGGCGGTGTCCGCTTTCAGCATTTGCTTGTTGAACACGGTATTCGCGATAACCGCCGCGCCTTCCTTCATGCCGGCGATGCCGCCGAAGTAGGATGCGCCCGGATCGATTTTGCCGCCAATTGAAGCGACAACTTCGCCGACATTCAAAGAATCGCTAATCTTCCCTTCTGCCGCGTACCCGGCTATGCCGCCGGCCCACGTTTTGGTTGTCCCTTCTGCGCTCACACGTCCCGTGAAGTACGTATTGGCGATTTTACCCCGATTCAGCCCGGCAATGCCTCCCACTGTCGCTTGATCAGCGGAAATAGTCAGGCTCGCAAAGGAGAACGATTCGCTAATTTCGCCGGCAGATCTGTTCTCCCCAGCAATTCCTCCCGCTGCTGCCAAAAGACTGGCATTCGTACTCGCAAGGGTGCCTCTGGAGTACGATTTGCTGATCTTGCCTTCATTCGCACCGGCAATGCCGCCTGCAACGCCGCCCGCTGTATTGATCGTGCCATTCACAGCTATGTGGTCTGCGGTTCCGCTATTGATGCCGATCGCTCCGCCGGTGTAATCCGCGCCTTTCACGGTGCCGCCATTGATCGTGATGCCGCTGATCTTCGCTCCGTCATGGTTGATCCCGGCGACAATGCCTGTGTTTGTGCCTGCGTCGATGTTGGCCCCGACAAAGGTAATGTTGGCGATGCTTCCGTAGTTCTCGGCAACAAATCCGTAAGCGGACGCACCTGGCGCCGTGCCTTTAAGCCCTGTAATCGATTTGCCTTTGCCGTCGAACTCTCCGTAGAAAGCGGCGAACGGTACCCATGGACGTCCATCCATAGCAATATCCGCCCCGAGAGAGAATTTGTTCATCTCAGGCTTCGCAGCAGCCGTCCGGTTAAATAATCCGTAAAACTCAGTTCCTGGATCGTTATAGAACGTCGTGATGCCGATCAGCTGTTTCTCGCTCTGGATGACAATATCCGAAGCTCCACTCTGACTCAGGAAGGAGGCATCGATGTCAAAATTCCAGCTGCCGAATGGGTACGACCCTGTAAGGTCGCCTTCCGCTTTCATCGCCTCTCCCGTGCCTAAGTTGCGGCCCGTCGAAGCGAGCGTTCCCAGGTAGGAAGACGACGTAACTTTCCCGTCTCTGAAATTGTAGCCAATAAACGATCCGATAAACGCATTTGCGCCGGTGACGTTCATCGTGACCGCAGAGGTGCCTGCAAAGGCGTTCTGGATCACGCCGTCGTTATACCCTGCGAACCCGCCGGTATACGACCTTGTCGCGTGATTGATCCCCGTCGTCGTTACTTTTTCCTGCATCGCGTAAGCATTTTTCACGCTTGCCATGCGCTCGATAACTCCGGCAAAGCCGCCGGTGCGAGTGTCAAAGCCTTGATTCGCGACTTTTCCCGTCGTATAAGCTTCATTAATCGCATAACGGTCTGCAGAGCCGACGAAACCGCCTGCGTAAGCGCCCGTTATTCCTTGAACTTCCACGGTTCCTTTGGCGTAAGCCCGTTTGATGGCGCCCGATCCTGACGGGTCGGTATCCCCCAGCAAACCTGCAAATCCGCCGGCATAGATCGTATTGTCCTGATTGTCGCATATCACCTGCACAGGGATATCGGCAAAAGAATTCGTAAATAGCGTGTTATCAGCTATTCCTACAAAGCCGCCGACGTGTGCTGCCGGAATGACGCCCGGTTTCGTCACTGCGCTGCCTACCGAGATTTTCTCCCCGGCTGCTGCCGTCGCGCTCGTGTAATGAATTTCGCCACCAGCCGCTTGACCGACAGCCCCGCCGACATGATAAACGCGGCTGGAATCTGCCGTGATGCTGTTATGAGCAGCCGTGCTGACGATGTTCCCGCTGTTGTATCCCGCGATACCGCCGACCGCGGACGTTTTCCCGCCGCTGACCGCAAGGGCCGGAGCGGTTACCGAATGATAGATCGACGCTGCCGCATTCTTGCCTGCGATACCGCCGACATAAAGGACAGCTCCGTTATCCGCGCCTGCTGCTTTTATCGTTTTGGCGGAGACGGTTGCTTGGTATATCCCTCTATAGAACGGAGCCAGCTTGCCGAAATCAAATGCCCGATTGACATCGCTGGACGAAATAATCCCTGCCACGCCCCCGATGGAGGACTCGCCCGATTGGGCCGCGGCGTCGATGTCCGAAGTCACATTCACCATATACAGAATGGCATTGTCTGCCTGTCCGGCGATACCGCCTGCAATGACTTGGTCTCCGGCCGCTTTGATCGCGCCGCTTACCGAAGCCTGCTCAACCGCTGCATTCGCGATCTTTCCGGCGATGCCGCCGATAACGGCTTGCCCGCCGCTGCCTGTGGCAGCCAGCTTCACGTTATCCACTTTCACTTGGTCCATGTCGAACGCATTGGTGCCACGGCCTTCCTTAGCTCCCACAATCCCGCCGACAATGCCGCTGCCGGTCATATGCTGGCCTTCCTGCTTAACCGCCAGCGTAACGTCACTGATCGTATTGCCCGGACCCGATTGGCCGATCACACCGCCTAAAGTCGATCCCGCACCTGACGTTTGCAGGGTACCGTCCGTAAAGGTAAGCGCGATATGCTCCGCTTGCCCGGATACGTACTGCCCGATCAGACCGCCCACAGTGTTGTTTGCGCCTGTCGCCGAAATGCGGTAGTTCGCCGCAATATCCACGCTGAAGCCGCGCACATCGCCGGTCTGTCTGCCGACCAGCCCACCGACCGTGGCATTGTCAGCCGAGCTGCCGATGCTAGCATCCACCGGATTGAAGGCAAACAGTCCCGGGGTAAGCGTCATCGCATTGTCGCCGATCAGCCCGCCGGCTACCGAATTCGTGCCTGTTGCTTCGACTCGGCTGCCTCCTTCAAGACTAATCGAGATGCCTGATATCGTACCCGTATTTTTGCCAAGCACGCTGCCGACAGTGCCGCCGCTGATTTTCACGCCGCCCAGCAGCTTGATGCTGATATTGGAGACAGCGCCTTGATTCACGCCGGCAAGCACGCCGGTAAACTGTTGTCCAGCCACGGACAAAGGTTCGATATTGACATTCTCGACCTTCCCTTTTGGTCCGATCACGCCGAACAGTCCGGAGTACGAGGCGACCGGAGTCACCGTCAGACCGTCAATGAGCTGGCTGTTGCCGTTAAAATATCCTTGGAACGGGCTGTCTTCGCTGCTGCCGATCGCCGACCATTGTTTCGATTGAATATGAATCGGATTCATCACTTTGATCGTCCGGCCTTCAAAAGAGAACTTGGTCACGCCAGGCATTGAGCCGTTGACGATGGCCGCAAGGCCTGCTAGCTCCGCCTCGCTCTTCACTTCAAAGGAATAAGCGCCTTGATCGCGCATGTACCAATTGATGTTGGCATTCACATCGTCGCTGCCCGTCTCTCCTCCGCTGTTAGCCACGCGGATCAATTCGGGATATTTATATACGGCATTCAACGAGCCGTATCTCCAGACCGTTGCGAAATCCCAGCCCGACAGCGTCGGGAAATAATCTCTGTTCTTGAGCGTGTCCGCCAAAATGGTGCTAAGCCGTGCCTGCACATTCAGCCAACGCATATTGCCTTCTGCAAAGTCGGGCAAATCCGCGTTGATATCGTTGCCTGCATCTTTCACATAATACGCTTTATAAAGCAGTTCCTTGCTTGTATTGTCATAACGTCCCGCAAAGCCGCCGGCATACGAGCCTTCAACGGCCGATACTTTACCGGCTGAATAGGCAGTCGTCACATTGCCGTTCGTAATCCGGCCGAGCAATCCGCCGGCATAAGAATGATCGGCACCTGCAACTACTTCTTTAGCCGCATAAGAATTTGTGATGCTGCCTGCCGCATGCTCGCCGACCAAACCGCCGACGATCGTGTAGCTGCCTTTTGCCGTCACTTTGGAAACCGAATACGATTTGTCAATCGTTCCGCTGTTGCGGCCGATGACTCCGCCCAAATAAACGGAATTGCCTTCTGTTCCATAAGCGCTGCCTGTAATATCAATGTCTACATAAGAAGCAGTCACCTGACCGCGGTTTTCGCCAACCAGTCCGCCAGCCAGCGTATTTTCGCCTTCGACCGTCAAGTTCGCATTGGAATACGTATAATACAACGTTCCGTTGTTTGTATTGATGCCTGCCAAGCCGCCGACAATACCGGAATTCCCTTTGGAGACCACCGATATTTTATCGGAAATGCTGTTATTGGCGATCAAGCTGCGATTCTCCCCGACCATTCCGCCGGTTAAGGCTGCATTCGCATTCACCTGAATCGTTCCGACGATCCGGCTGTTCTGGATCGTGCTGACCGTTTTGCCCGGATCCGTAGATGGATCTGTTCCACGGCGGTCATTAATTCCGACAATACCTCCGACTGTAGATGGAGAAGCGGTCGGATTCACCTTGATGCTGAGAGCATCCGTATGATTGTTGATAATAACGCCGGCTGTATCGCTGCTCAGATTGTAGCCGGCCATTCCGCCGATCACCGCATTCGGACTTCCTGCGACGAGATTGACAGAACCCGAGGATACTTTTTCCACCCGCGTCTTGTCGTTGTATCCGGTAATCCCGCCGATATAAGGGGACGTCGCAGATGCGCTGCCGGTAATAAACACGTTGTCCGCATTGAGCTTCACCGCGTCGCCGACGATTTTGCCGTTCTCGGTGCTTCCGGCGATCCCGCCGACCTTGGCATTCGCTCCCGTAAAGGATATCATCGCGTAATCGGGAAGCTCGGCATCGATCACCGGATCTTTGATCTCGGTATTCCGCGCATAGCCGGCGATCCCGCCGATGACGGCGTTCGCTCCCGTCGCTGTCAGCAGCGGCTGCTCTCCGGCCCGCACCCATGCTCCGCCGATGCCAGCCAGCACTGTGCTGTTGTTCGGCGCTTCGGAGTGTCCGGCGATCCCGCCGATCTCCGCACTAACACCGTTTGCCTCAAGGTGATGATTTTGAGTGTGTACCGCGTTGATGAAGCCTGTATTATGCCCGGCAATCCCGCCGATTTGGTTGGCGCTGCCTTGCGATGTGATCGTCACATCTTTTGCCGTGATGGCAAACCCTGAACTTGGGGCGTTCATAACGGCTTCCTGAATACCAATCGCTCCGCCGACCTTGATTCCTGCAGCCGGTACTTGGATAACGATATTCTCTATCTGAAGCAGAGTAATTTGCGCTGAGCGGTTGATGCCGACAGCCCCGCCCGCATTACTGTTAGTCGACTTGACGGCGATCTCTAACTGCTTGACTTCAACCGGTGCCCCGGGAGCTCCGATTTGGGCATCGGGGGCGAGTATTCCGGCCATCCCGCCTAAGTTGAAGCCGCTTCTTCCCGCCTCATTAAGCAATCCGATGCGAGTAACCAGACTCGCCGTAACCTTAAGCGGCCCTTCGCTTCGTCCGACAATACCGCCTGCCGTCAAGCGGTCGATGCCTGCAGCAGCCGCTAATTTCACGCTGTCGCTGCCTGCCGAGGCCGCGTCGCCTACGGTTGTTCCGGTAATTGTGCCTTGTGCCGTACCGGCAACGCCTCCGGCGAAGCCGTCAGCAGTCTGGAGCGCTGCAGTCACATATTTGACACTCGACGATTGAATAGTCCCATTCAAATATCCCGCGACGCCGCCGATGAAGCCGTCGGCTGTCAGCGCTGCTTGGCTGTCCGCCGTATTCCCTACGGCTGCGCCGGAAATCAAGCCGCCGTCTACATAGCCGGCAATACCGCCCGTATAGGTGTGTACGCCGCCGCCTGTCGATGTCAGCGTCCCCTTCCGGTATGTTGGAACGCCCTGGACCATGCCCGCAGGTGTCCGTTTAAATGATGTCCCGGTAATGCTTCCGCTTCCGCTGGCATTCATATAGTAGCCGACGATTCCGCCGGTACTTACGGTGCTGTCCGGGCTGGAAGCCGTTGCCGTAACCGTGATGTCGCCTGCGAACGATGCGCCTGCGATCGTTTTATCAAGACCTTCTTCCGGGACGATGCCAATGAAGCCGCCCGTATACTGCTTCGTCTTGCCTGTAACTTTGATATCTCCGATGCTGGAGACGTTATCGCTTGGTTCGCCGCTTGTTCTCGCATAAGCCCGGTTGGATACGATCCCGCCCGTATACAGTCCGGTACCGCCGGTTACCGTAATGGCCCCGCTGTTTTCAAAAGCGAGCGCAGTCGTATTATCGAAAAGCACCCGGTTCGCGGAATAGCCAACCAATCCGCCGGTAAACACTTCATCCGGCTTACCTGGCTGCGTTCCTCCGGAAACCTGAAGTGCAGCCGTATTTTTCGCCGCACCTTTAAAACTAAACGATCCTGACGCATAACCGACCAGCCCGCCGGTATACAGGTGATCTTTACCTGTTGCCGTAATGCTTACGCTGTTGGTGTAGCTCTTCACATACGTAAATTCACCCTCGACATAGCCGGCAATACCGCCCGTATATACGTTGGATCCGCCGTTATTCGTGACGACCCCCGTATTGACGAATGCAACATCCGCCAGACCGGTACCGAGAAAGCCCGCCAGACCGCCGGCATACGATCCGCCTGCCGAAGGAGCTGCGATGGTTATCGTTCCGCTGTTTACGGTGTTCGGTGAAAAAATCGCCTGCCCGCTGGCTTTACCCAAAATACCACCGGCATATTGGTTCGATCCGCCGGAGACAGTTACCGTTCCTGCATTCGAAATATTGGTATTATAGTCGCTCATCTTAATGAATTGAGGCGAATAGCCTGCGATACCGCCGGCATACACATCGTTACCCGTCCTGCTCACGACGTTCAGCGTCGCGTTATTCCACAATTTCACAGCCTCTAGCCCGCTGCCGTATACGCTTCCGATGACCCCTCCGGCGTAAACTGTTCCACCGGATACCGTAACCGCACCGTTATTGACGAGATTAGAGATATGGCCTTCACTTTGACCGACGATCCCTCCTACGTGGGTATCACGGGATGCTGTATCGATCGTGACGGTCATATCATTCGTTATATCGTACAAATAACTGTTATTGATCATTTTGCCGACGGCTGCCCCAGCGTAGACGCCCTGAGTAACCGAAGGCATGTTGATGCTGCCGGTGCTGGTGAATTTAAATCCGCCCACCGTTGCCCCGTCCATGTATCCGACCAAGCCACTGTAAAGGCGATCGTCGGCTACCTTCATACCGCGAATTTCCTTCGTTTGGCCGTCCGTTGTTATCAACGTCCCTTTGAAGGGCTTTGTATCCGTACCTATCGGTACCCATTGGTAAGCGGATAAATCCAGATCCTGGCTGACCTCCAGCCTTTTTCCGCTTAAACCATTGACCTCCACGCCGTTTCGGCTGGTTCCGTCATTGACCAGCTTCGCGACGCCTGCCAGCTTAGCCGGCGTGTTAATCGTAAAGGTTCCGAAGGATGGATCGACGTCAAACCAACTCGTATCCGGATTGCTGCCGTCCGTCCATCGACCTGTGTTTGCACTTGCATAGTAAGCTGCAAAGGTTGCCAGCAATACGATACATAAACCAGCAAATACAATCGCATAGATTGATTTTTGCTTCAATGCCATTTGTACACCGCCTCAATTTGGTAAAAAATCCGGTTGTCAACCTCTTATATGAGAGATACCGGCACAGGTCATAAAGACTTGTGTCGGTATCTTTTCGTTATTAACGGCTTGCAAGCCACGCATCGAGTCTGATTGCGATCGCTGCTGCCTGAGCTCTTGTTAGTTCGCTTAACGGATTCACGTTGTTGTTGTCCCCTTCGATGATTCCGTTTTGGATGCAGATCGCAGCTGGTATTTTAGCCCAGCTAGGAACGGATGCGCCGTCCGCGAAGGCACTAAGCACTTTATCCGCTTCCTCTTCCGACATCTCTTGGCTGCGTCCGAGCGCTTCAAGCAGTCTTCCCGCCATCGTCATCGCCTCAATTCTCGACACGGTCGACTGAGGAGCGAAGCTTCCGTCGGCTAAACCGTTGACGATGCCCATTCGCGCTGCAACGCCCACGCTTTGGTTGAACCAATCATCTGAAGCGATATCCGTAAATTCGGCTTCAGCTTTCTTGTTCATCATACCTGCAACCCGCAGCAGAATCGTCGGATATTCGGCCCGCGTAATGTAACTTTCCGGTTCGAAGCGATCTTCCGCCTTGCCGAGCACAAACAATTTGGCCGCCGCTTGGTAAGTGGCCTCTTTCCCCCAGAAGTCATTCTGTACGTCCCCGAACGTTTTCACGTTCCGGATAAAGATGAGATTGCCTTCTCCGGTCAATTGAACTTCGACCGAGGCCGCGTCTCCTGCCAGCTTCCACGGTACCGGTGTCCAAGCGCCGTCTGGACTTCTCAGCACAACCGCCGTAATATCGGCAGGCCCAAGTGAATCCGGCAGCGGGATACGGGTGGCCGCATAGCCATTCCAGTCGGCAGCAGGGATGTTGGTCTTGATCGATACGCCCTGGCCGCCGGCGAGCAAGGTGGAGTCCAGACTGCCAGCCAGCTTGCTCAGGCCGTCAAGCTCTTCGCTTAAGTTTCTAAAAATACGAACTTCCAGATTGTCTTTCATGTTAGCCAACATCTTCGGCGTCAGAACGAGCTCAGCCATAGGCACTTTAATGACGATATTCCGTTGTTTGCTGATCGCCTGCCGGGCGATTTCCTTATCCAGACGGAACGTAAAGCCCTTAGCCGTGCGATCCTCGGAAGCGATCACGATATCCTTGGCGCCAGAGGCATCCACATACTTCGCATCGATATCCGCTACGACCACGTCGTCCTTTTTCTCGGCGCTAATGCGCTGCTGGCCGATGACGATATCGGAACTGCCCGTGACCGGCATAGGCCCGGCGCCTCCAAATGGCGGCTGCCAAACGTTGGCAGACAGTGCTGCTGCCCCTACCGCCAACTTGTCCAATGAGGTTCGCTTCGCCACTACGACGCTATCGCCCGATTGTGCGGAAACGATCCCGTTTTGAGGCAGGAAGCTCCAAGAGCCAATATCTTGATTAAGCTGCGGAAGTGCGCCCGCACCTTTGGCAAATACTTTATAAACGAGCTGGAATCCGAGCATTTCCCCTGCATCGCTCACAGCCACCTTCGTATGGGAGCCGTCATTAGCGATTGTCGAAGTACTGGCTTGAATACTGCCAAGTGCCTTCGGTGCGGGAATCTCTACGGTTGCCGCCGCCATCGCTTGCAGCGTAACGCCTTCTGCAACCTGATATTCCGCCTGAACGAGGCTTGCACCTCTGGCAAGCGCTTTGATCGACTTGCCGTCGTCGCTCAGCTGTGCCGCATCCCCTGACAAGACCGTGTAGCTGACTTTGTCCGCCGAGACCGGGATCTCCTTGAACTTCGGCTTACCCTGGGCATCTTTGCCGTCGGATACACGCAGTTTCGCTTCCAGCTTCTCGCTGTCTCCCGGATTCATAACCGGCAGCTGCTTGATGACGAGCCCTGCAGGTACTTGGAACTGATCGTTCGTAATCGACACGATGGCCGAATTTTCATTGCCCGCGCCGTCGCGCGCCTTAACGGTAAGCTGGACGGTTGGATCCGTCGATTCCACCGCAATATCTCCTGAGAAACTTCCGTTATCCGTTACATGAAGCTTGGTTTCTTTCTTTTTCCCGATGACCGTAAGTTCAGCGTCGTTCGAGGTTCTGCCGGAAAAACGAATTTTCCCGCCGCTCGTTCTTGCCCCTGTCGAAGGCTCGTCCAAGTACAGCACGGGAGCGATCGTATCTACGGTTAGATAAAGCATTTTGACCTTGTAATCTTTCGTTTTCGCATTGGTCGCAAGCAGCTCGATCGCATAAGTCCCGTCCGTCGTAAACGGAGTCAACTGCAGGGTGCCTTGGCTGCCGGTCCCGGTATTTTGCAGTGCAGTCTTACCAATCAATTGATTGTCATAGTAAGCTTCCACGGTAACATCCTGCTGATCGGAGAACAGCTGGATATTTTGCTGCGTGACTTGATTGGTCAACAAGTCGATTTTCGGCCCAGGCGCGCCAAGCTTTTCCCTGCTGGTTTCAAGCACCGGTTTGGCCGGTACCGGCAGCAGCTTCCTCGCGCTGTCCGTTCTGGCAGCATAATGATAATTCTCGTTTTTGTCGGCTTCCTTGGAAGGCTTAACGACAGACGAAACGCCTACGATATACTCTTGCCCCACCTGTAGACCTGTATATTTAATATCTTTTGGATCCGCAGGGGCGCTGTTCAAGCTTTTGAGATCGACGCTTTCGCTCGTTGTCGTCGCCGTCCAACCGCCTATCTTAATGCCTTCGTATTTGCCGGTTGCGGCATTCCAATGACTTGCCAGCTCCGCTTCGGTAAACATAAGCTCGCCGAAATTCGGATAAGAGGCCAGCTTGCCGTCCTGCTCCTGCATGGCGTTAATAACATAGCTGTGCTCGTAATTTTTCAGAGCGGGTTTTATCGGAGCCGGTTTGAAGCTAAGCTCGAAAAATCCGTTGCCCGCAGGCACAATGGTAACGTCGCTGACCTCCTGAGGAGCCAGTGGATCGACAATGTCGAATTTCTCCGCCGACGTCTTGGTGCCGAACGCGCTGTCAGACTTGAGCTCGGCCCGCAAGTAATAGCTGCCTTGCTGCAGCAGTCCGCGAATGTCCTCGTCGGCGCCCATCATATTAACCTTCGTTACGTCGATAACCTTGCTGCCGTTTGTCGTCGCCCCTGACACTCCGCCGCCTTCGGCAACGGGGATGTCTTTGGCAAGCAGCATGCCCGGTTCGCCCGGCTCAAGCACTTCTTGACCGTTTTCAAGCTTCGCCTTGTCTCCGGTTACAGCATCCTTGGTCAAGTAGAGATTAACGGTATCTCCCGCCTTGGCGTTGTTCACCGACCAGCTTGCCGTGAATTTATTCGCTTCTCCGCTATTCTTCGTCAAACTGACGTTGTTCAGCTGCGGCAGCGTCGGAACGTTGAGCAGTCTGGTTTGAACGGCCGATGTGGACGTGAGCGTCCATGTGCCGCTGTTCTTGATTTTATCTTGCGGAATGACGATAAACGCCTTCCGGTGATCCACTTGATCGCTCGCTTGAGCGGCCGGGATGTGCTGCGTAAATGCGGTAGCCGCCGGATTCGTGTTCGTATTGTCGATCACGATCGGATACGGCTTGCCGGCTGAATCCTTAAGCGTTAAGCCAGGTATGTCCTTATCGGTGTACTCCACTTCGATAATGGCATTGCCGGATATGCCGCTTGTCGGAATTTCGTGCAGGCGCCCGCTGTTTTTCACTGTGATGCCGCCGATTCCGATGTTCATTGCGCCGTTGTCCATGACTTGTACGCCTGGAGCAACGTCACGGTATACGATCTCGTGCGTTTCTTTCTCTGCTTCCACCCACGATGTGGCCACTGTCTTTACACCTTGCCCGACGACGAGCAAGCGCGGACCGTGTTCCGGATCGTTGATGAGCACGTGGGTAAATCCTTCGGGAAGCTGCTCGCCAGAGGTGCCGAATTCGATCCCGCCGCCCCAATAGTAAGTAACGCCCAGGGAAATAAACAGAATGCCTACGCTGCCCCAAATTTTATCGTTATTTAATCCGAAAAAGACGCTGGACAGCGGCATCCCGCCGACAACAGGGACCGCGCTCGGGATCTGGATCTTCGCGCCGATGTAGCCCTCAAAATCGGTTCGGTGCTTCTCCAGGTTTTGTCCGACAAAAATTCCGACGCGTCCGACAATGACATCCCAGCCTCCGATATCCACTTCAGCCTGCAAGCGCACGAACCACGGAGTCACCCACTGGGCTTCAATAAGCGCCTGGGTCAACATCGGAATTAAATCGTCTTTGCTCGCATTGCTTTTGGTCGAAAAGCCGAGCTTCCCATCCAGCTTAATACCTGTCCGTTTTAACGTCAGATCAATGTCGCCATAATGGTAAGCAGGCGCGATACCAAACCGTAAGCTAACTCCCGCTTCGATAACTAACGGGAACGGATCGTCCTTCGTTCCGCCGGCAATCGTATCGGCCAGTTCGCGCAGCGCTCCCCGCACACCAGTTAAATAAGTGGCGCCGGTAATGAGGATGCCGGGGTTGCTGAGGGAAGCTTTGAAGGCAAGCACATCCGGCAAAATCCTGCCGTCATCCACCTTCTTGAACGCAATTTCCGCCCCGATCTCCGTCATGCTTTTGAGCTGGGCATCGAATTTCAAACCATATGTGTTGGAAACGCCATCGACCGGCTGCACATAATGCGTGATGTCGATTTCACCGCTCGGCTTTTTCGGTCCTTCCGGTTCTTTCTTGGCATCCCCGCCCTCTTTTTTCGGTCCGATCAAGCCTAATTCCTCATTTAGATCGAACTTGAGAGCGGCATCGATACCGACGAATCCTTTGTCGTTGAACACGACGTTCTTCACTTCGGCGTTTAATATTTTCAAAGAAATCGTACCGCCGAAAGAAACGCCGCCTGGTCTTAGAATAAAATCGTTAAAGGAAACGCCGAAGCCTGAAAATGTAAAGTTCGGTACAGAGAATAAACTGTGCTTATTAAAATATACAAGCTGAACCATCAGCTGCTTGAACGGATTCAGCCTGTCTCCAAGCGCACCCGAAGCCCATTTCAAACTGCCGTTCAGGCTGTCGTCTTCCTCGTTGCCTTTCTTCTCCGGGTACTCCGCCTGCGGTATGGTATATCCTTCGCCCAGCGTTTTCTCAAAACCGTTGAAGAAATCGAGCGTCCATTCCCCTTTGTGGAACACAAAACCGCTGCTTGCTACGCTGAGCGTCCCGTCCCCCTTCACAAACAACGTGTCGAAGAATGGCATGCTGTCGTAGCCGTTCACTTTCTGTTTAACTCCGAAAATGTCCAGCTTGCCTCGGGTAAACACCATATCCTTGCCTTTATATGCGACGGCTCCGTTAATGATGGCAGGTTCCGTTTTCGTATCGACGATGACCTGCTGATCGGCTCCGCTGCCCGCCTGCTTGATCATCCCGCGAATGTCGACAAGCTTCTCCCGATCTTCTTCACTAAAGAACTCCTCCATCGCTTCTTCCGATTCGAACAAGCGATAATGATAAACAGGCACTTCTTTTAATGACTCCAGATCGTTAAAGGCGGCGTTATCGAATTCCGGGTCCAAAGCCTTGGTAGCGGCACCCATAAATAACTTGGCAGCCTTATAAATTCCTACAGCATCGGCCAAATTCATTCCTTGTTTAAAAGGAGCTCCCGGAAACGCGCTGTTCAGCTCCTCGAGCAAGCTTCCGCTCAGCGAAATCGGCGCATGGCTCAAATCGAATTTTTGCTTGTAGACCGCCATAATTTTCGCTTCCCGGATCCGGTTGCTGTCGTCATCCGATACGGTGAATGTTTGACTGGTCGTTATGCTGTACATCGAAGCGATTTCCGCGTCGCCGCCAGTGTCGCCTTTATAAATAATTTCAACCTGATATTGGCCGAGCGGAAGCTCTGGCCCGAGACCGGCCTGAATGACGGTACCCTTGCTGTCAACCAAGTCCCCGCCTCTATAGGTAATGCGCATATCTCCCGAGTACCCGTCATCGGTCGGCTGCAAAATGACCGAGTTTTTAACCGGTACCTTATAACGCTTGCCTGTTGCTTTCTCCTTGAGGAACAAGTCGAAGTTGGGCTCAGTTGTTTCGTTGCCCGGATTGTAAGCCTCGATATTCGATAAATTGACGGCCAAATATTTGACGTCGGTGCTGTACGTCTCTTTCGGCGACATGCCGAACACATACGTCGGCACCGCATTCCCGATGGCCGGCAATAAAATAAAATTCGATTTATTCGACTCGAACTGGGCTTTAATGCCTTCATCCGTTTGTCCTTGCAGCTTGGCTTCCGTTTCCGGACTTCTTACCGTCATCATATACTGCTTCGTCGTTGGCCAAGGCTTGCCCTTCGCCTGCACTTTGAACGTAGTGGTGACCGTATCGCCGGGTTTGAATTTCGGGATAATGCCCAGCTCCGCTTCCGCCGGTGTAGCCGGTTTACGGATTACCATTTTCTTGCTGCGGTATGATTCCGTAAGCGCCTTGCCTTTCGCATCGCGCACGATCTGTCCCTGGTCGTCTAGCTTGACGAAATTAAGGCCGTTGTCCAGCGTCAGCTCTGCCTCGATGTAGGATTGCTCCATATTAAAGGAAGCAAGATTCTCCAGCTCGGCGTTCATATCAAATATGCCTTCGCTTGCATAATCGCTGTTGTCGCTCAAAGTCGCCAACTGCTGCGGCGTATTCATAAACCGGATCGAAAACACTTTATCCGGCGCGATGATTTCGCCAAGTCCATAGACGGTTTCGAATGTTTGCGTCTTCTGGCTCGCAAGCGGCTTCGGCTGCCAATAAAAGGCTACCGCCGAATCCGCCGTGCCGTAGTCGTTCGTATCTCTCGTAAAGTCGAGATTCGGATTCGGGGTATAATCCCATTTCGTGTTCGCCAGACCGTTCCAATGGCCAACGATCATTTCGTCCACAATATTGATATTTTGCTCCGCGAAGTTGTTGAACCCGTAAGCAATCACGTTCGTTGCCAGCGGATTCGACAAATCAAGCTTATCGCGCATGACCCAATAAGGCGGAAGCTTGTAATATGCCTTATCCTCTTCCGATATGCTCGAATCCGGCTCATGAACCAGCTTTCTCTCGACAGACAGAGGAACCTTATAGCCGGTTCCGATTTGGAACTCGGGCCCGTCGTTGCCTCCGACCATCGTATCGAGCAGAATACGGGAGCCCAGTTGTACCTGGGCGCCGCTTCTGTTAGTAACTTCATAGCGAATGTTTACGTTGCCGACATTTTTCTTGTCGGCCGTGTCGCTATAGAGCATAAGGATTTGCTTGATTTCAACGCCTTTGATCGTCCATACTGTTTCGATCTGCTTGGACCCGTTTGTATTTATGACAATACGGGGCTTCGTCGTCTCTGAGAAAAAATTGGCGGCAAACTTGTAAGGATTGCCGAAGATATAGTCGGTTCCGTCAATCCGAAAGGTCGTGAAAGACGTTTCCGGATCATCGCCACGGAACAGCATATCGACGTTCTGATCCTTCTTTCGAACCGGCTGCCCTTCCACCGTTCTTATGCCGTACCGCCCTGTGGCGTTATCGACGGTAATTTTAATAAAATCGTTTTGCAGCACCGTGACCTTGGGCCCGCCAAGCTCCGCCGCAAGGACGGAAGCTACTTGGAAATTCGAGCTTGCGATAATGATGAGCGCCAACAATAGTACAAGTGTCTTTCTGACCAGCTTCAAATGAACTGCCTCCTATCCTCACACGCTATTCCTTTTTGCCGATAAAGAAAGTCGCATACTCGCGTTCCCGTTCCTGATTTCTTACGATAATCGTATACCAGCCTGTATCCGGGAGGGTGACTTTGAACTTGCCCTTCACCAAGTCGCTGTATGATATTTTCGTAGCGATATATTTCATTTGCCCTTCGCGATACAGCCCCTGCTGAACCAACAGGTCGTAAGTACCCCATTCGTTAATCCGATTTTGTCCGCCAACTTCTATGACGTTGTAATTCGAGATTTGGAAAGTGAGCGTATTGCGGTTGAACAAGGCCGATTCGTTGCTGGAACCGGAAATCAACACATCGTCTGCGAAAATAAGCATGCCGTCGCTTGCGACAACCGTAACATCCTGGTAGGCAACAGTCGTATTGCCCACTTGATCCGTTGCGGTATAGGTTACCTTCTGTCTGCCGAGCTTGCTCAGATCGAGCCCGCTGATTGAAACCGCAATCTGGTCGGCTGCAGATACGTTATCGCTTACCGTGTATCCTCCCAGATCCTTCCGGAAGTTAAAGTCCGGCTTGTTTTGGGCAATACCTACCGATGACAAGCTTAGCTTGATATCCGGCGGCGTGTTGTCCAGCCCTTTAATAGATACAGGCACTTTCTTGGTATTGCCGAGTATGTCCGACAGAGCAACCAAGGTGTTGCCGTCTGCAGAGAAAGTGCGTGTGTACGTGAAGGCGCCATTCGCATCGCTGATTTGGTTGGTGTAATGGCTGCCATCCAGAATCGGAGCGACTCCCGCAAAGACCATGTTTGGCGCCTGCGTCCGGCCGCCGAGCGTTACTTTCATTTTGCCCCGCGCGTATTTCTGACCGTTAACCGTGACAACCTTGTCATCGGAAATCGGGTTCCCAGCATCGTCTACATAGCTGTACGTGACCGATTCCGCCTCCGGCGGCGCTGAGATGATGTTGTCTACCGCTTCCTTCACAATAGCCGTATTGCCGAACAGATCGGAAACCATAAAGGAGGCTGTGCCGTTCTCCAACAGCATAACGCTCGTTTTGCCGTCTGCTATGATGAAGTCCTTGGCATTTGCGTCCGCTTTTTCCACTGTCAACGTGACACCGGCGGAGAAGCGAACTGTGCCGCCGGCATCTTTAATCGTGCCGAACGTTTGGCTGTTGTTCTCGCCGTAGGCATAGGAGCGAACTATCTTGACCTGCGGCGCCTCTTTGTCAATGTTATACACGTTCGCCGTTACTGAATTCGTGTTGCCCGCTTCGTCCCTAAGTTCGAAAGTAAACGAGCCGTTCTGGGTAAACTTGTAAACCGATCGCCCTTCATTATTCGTAATCGTAACCGGCTTGGAAAGGTCGGTCAGCTGGACCGTCACGTTTCCGTTCGTTTTACCTGTCGTCAAATACTCGACGGTTCCGGTTGGTTTCGTATCGTCCACATTTTTGACTACGGCATAAAGCGTTGCTTTTCTGCCGGCATCGGCAACATCCGTCAAATCGAAGGAATACAATCCGTTCTGTTTAACATTAAACTTGTTGCCGGATCGAATAGGCGTGGACGGATTCACGGCCGACGGCGTTACTTTGAAACCGAGCGGCACCGTAATATCGATATCAGCGCCAATCTCCGATTTGATCGGTCTATCGTTGCTAATAGCAGCCAGCGCGTAAACCGGCTGGTCTTTGGATATGTTTGCTGCACTCAGCGCTTTAGCCGTACCGACTACACCGCTTGGCGTACGATATTTCACCATTACCTGCAATTCGGAAGGCTTGTTCGTCGCTACTTTTAATGCCACAAAATTCGTATACGGCCGCCATTTCATCCAGCTAACCCCGTTATCCGGAGACAAGGAGAAATCGTACCCGCCTTTATCCACGGAATCTTGCGCAAGTCCCAGCTGCACGATAGCTGTATAGCCATCCTCGTCGTCGCCGTACAAGTAAATCAAATCCGATGTAACGTCGGAAGGCGGCTTGCCGGCATCTTCAGAGCGCGAGATGGCGAATAATCCCGTCGTTTTGGTCAGTTCGCTATTCCCTGCGCCGTCCTTGGCCCACACATACAGACGGAAATTCTTTTGCTCTCCCAGTTGGAGCACTTTCTCGCCGTCGATAACGGCCTTCCCGTCCTCCGGCAAATCGATCCATCCATCGGCCGCTTCGTTCGGTTCGGGTTGTCCCTCTACGATCCATTGATATTTCTTTTGAAGTCCCTCTTTGCTGTAAGGCTCGTCAACCGTTACGGTAACCGATTGCGAAGCTTGCGGATAAGCCGCGTTGTTTTTGCTGAACGTTACTACCGGAGGCTCGTTATCAAAATAATAAGCCTTGGAGAAGTAATATTGCTTTTCGAATCCATTTTCAGTTACTTTTGCCATAATATGCACGTACTGCGTGCCGTTTTTGGTCGTATCGGCCGGAACCATGTACATGCGGCCTCCGTCCGCCAGCGTATATGCCGGAAAGGCTTTAAAGGCCGACTCCGCCGGACGAAGCGAGCTTCCGCTTAAGGCATAGCCGACATAAACCGAGCTTGGACCCATTGTAAGCATCGTCCCGAGATAAGTGTCTTGCGTAACTGTCGACGAATAGGTCGAAGACGTCACGGTTGAGAGCATTTGGGGAGACAGATTGTCGACCCCCATGAGCTTGAATTCGACGTTGCTGCTTTTTACGAACACAGGTCTGCCCTGGCTATCGACAGCAGCAGGCGTTGTGAAGGTTCCATTAATCAGTGAAGAGGAATTGACGGTAACCGTGTCGCTCTGGAAGATGCGCTCGTTGCCCGCTTTGTCCGTTGCTTTGATAAACAAGACATAATCTCCGTCTTCAACAACTTCATTTTGGGTAGTTAGCGTAGCGCTATTGCCCGTAAGCGGAACCGGCTGCCAACTGATATCCTGCGGCTGGCTGCCAACCTTCACCCATTGATACAGGCTGCTTTGGACACCGCTGTGCTCGTCCGTTATGGTCACCGGGAACTGCACGACGGAGGTGTTATTTCCCATAACCCCTGTCGGAGTCACCGTTGGCGCTTTGTTGTCCACCTTGATCGTTCCGACGCTATGAACCCAGTTGGAATCGTCATGCTTAAAATCGTCCATCGGCCATAATGTGTATTTTCCTACTTTTTCCAGAACTTTATTGTCGGCATAAAATATTTTATCGGCTTCGGATACGCCCGGAGCCTCCGCTTTCCAAGCCTCGTATTGAGCTTGGTTTGCCGGGTCTTGCAAGAATGATTTTTTCTTCTCGTACTGCATCAGTTCCCGTGCCGTATCCCAGGTCATATCTGCCGTCCATGTATGCAGATACCATAGTCCGCTATTTTCTTCAGCGAACGCTTCCGTCGGCAGTACAATCAGATTCGTTTTGTTATTGGCAACACTGAAGCTCATATTCGCCAATTCTCCGGGGTAAAGATCTTCTCCCGGCTGTTTGCCTGTTAGCGAGTATCTTTTAACGGCAGCGAAATGATCGCCATCTTTGCTTTCAAAAGGATCGGCCTGACTTTGGCTCCACCAGTAATAGACTAATCCGACTGCCGGTGAAGAAGATCCCGTCATATTCGATGGACGGTAGATGCCTCTGCTCGGTCTTGCCTCCCCGGGCCCTACCGGATCGAGCGAAGGCACGATAATCGTAGCGTCGTTGGCATCGATCGTCATTTTTCCGTTCTTTTGGTACGTAGCATCGGTTGCTCCTCCGGGTTCGTACCGGTAGCTGACCGTCGGTTTCGTATTATCAATCGCAAGCTGGGCCCAATCGATTTTGGAGTTGACGTTGGAAGACTCAAGGCCGTCCTCCGGATCAACGAAAATACCGTTATAGTTGGCTGGCTGAATCAGCAGATTACCCGCATAATCCTGCAGCACGTTCGTATCTTTCGGCATGCCTGTGGCCGGATTGATGACATTGGCATCGTTGGTCAAGGCAATTGCTTTAAGAAGCGGCGTCTCTACGTTTATGCCGCCGGGAATCGACAGATGGAAAACCCACTTGTCCGTCCCCTCGCCAGTTACGTAATAAGCTTTCATGCCGTTATTCATCAGCAGGAACGTTTTCCTTACGTCCCAGCCTGTTTTCACGATAGCCTCTTCCGTCAGCTGCACCGTAAAATCAAACGAGTCGTTTTTGTTCAAGGTGCTGCCCGTCAATATTTCCGGCTGAATGCCGTTGCCGGTCTTCGAATATTTAGGACGCACCGCATCTACGATCACCCGGTAGCCCCCGTTTTCATAATCGAATGGATTGACCGTTTTATTGCGCAAATAGCTTTTGCTCGAATCGCTTGCTTTGTTAAGCGCTCCGAAATCCTGCACCAAATTCCCTGCTGCATCGGCAAGTTCAGCCCCACGCAGCTTTTGCTCTAAAGACGAATCGATCGTAAACGAAGTCGATGAGCCCGCTTTCTCCGCACTGGTTCTTTCAATGAACGGTTGAAGCGGAATATTGCCATTCTGGTGATACTTAACAGCCGTATACTTGTACTCCAGACTATCTGTATAAGGCAGACTGTTCAGTTGCCTGAAATTTGCCGTTTTGTAATCCTCGTTTAGCAAATATTGCTGTTGACCGGCAGCAGGCAAAAGCGTGCCCGCCAGATTGACAAACAACGGATGCTTAAGAAATGAAACGCTGTCCCCCATCAAACTTACCGCTGTTGGTCTTACAGGTTCAGTGAAGTTGTACGCAAGGCTGAAATATTCGTCTTTCTTAGCGTAAAGCTCTTTTTCACTGTTCTTATTGTCTCTCGTCACTCCATTGGCTTTAAACGTATAGCCGGTCAATTTCGGACGATGCTTGTTTTGCTGGAACTTGATAAATACGCCTTCCGCTCCGGCTCCTTGCCCCTCGATATTTACCGTGAATTTAATGACCATCTCCGTCGTAAGCGGCACTGTCTTCGATTGATTCACACCGCTGCTGTCCCGGCAATCGCCACTCAACGATACATATGCAGGACTCGCTGCGAGCATCGATGTCATGCTGCTGGCGAAACCTGCCGGTGCTGGATCTACCGGAGCAGGACTGCTGCCACTGCCGCCACTGCCCCCGCTGTCGCCGCCACCATCGCCACTTCCGTCATCCACAGGCGGTACATAGTCGGGATCCGGTTCCCCACCTCCGGGCTCGTCATCTCCGTCACCGTCATCGGGATCAGGAGGAAGGCCGACGGTCCCATTGGAATAAATCTTGAAATCGGCAGAAGTTACCCTTGTTTTACACCAACCGAGGAAACAGCCGAATTTATTGAAACGCAGCTTGCTCCAACCGACTGAGACCTCTGCATTCCCGCTTTCGGCGAGAGCAAGCAAAGCTGGGTTATCCTTGACGTTCACTTCAAAACGAAGTGTAAACCCCTTATCTCCCTTCGGGTTAATCGATCCATCTCCAAATACGCTTCCTCTATCTGAAAATGTGGTTTGCGCAAAGCCGGGCTCCGGCGTGCCTGTAAAGTTGACAAAGGAATTCGTGGCAGGGTAACTTAAGTTACCGAGCTGCACACCTTTGCCAAAAAATACTTGCAAGTCCTGGCCCGCTGCTTCTGCCTTCTGAACATCCCAAGGCAGGAACAGCGATATACACATAAACAAAATCAAAAAGTTTGCTATCCATCTTCTTGCCTTCTTGCTGTAAAGCATGAAAACCTGACCTCCTCCATAACCTTAAAAATGCAATCCATAAGACCCATATCTCCAGACATAATACGACAAATAACCTTAAAAAAACCTTAAAAAGATTAGGTCTTCAGCCTCATGATCATACTCATTCCAACAGAATGTGATAGAATGATGTCTTTTCAAACAAAAAACGACAGTCTATTCCGGCATACCGCCTTGAATAGACTGTCGTTCTATCAGTTGAATCCCATTTTCTCTGCGGGGATCAAAACCGTAATTTTGGTTCCGTTCCCAGGAGAGCTTTCCATTATTAATTCCGAATTGTACTCGTACTTAAGACGCTTCATAATATTTTTCAAACCGACCCCCTGCAAAGCCGAAGACTCCTGATCAAGAAGCTGCTTGACCAAGGCGGTCTCCATGCCGACTCCGCTGTCTTCGATTTGGAAGCAATAATGCTTCTCCGTTTCGTTTGCCGTTATTTTTACCGTTCCCCCGTCGGTCAGGCCGCCTATACCGTGGCGAATGGCATTTTCTACGAGCGGCTGAATGAGCAGCGGAGGAATGCTGACACCGTACATCGCCTCCGAAATATCGTATTCAACCTGCAGACGATCTTTAAATCTTGCCCGTTCGATCTCGATATAAGACCGGATCAGGTTCAGCTCCTGCCCGAAGGAGGTACGCTTCTGAACGTTGCTGAACCGGAAGCTGCCGCGCAAATAGTCGGCCAGATCGATCGTGAGCTTTCTTGATTTCTCCTCATCCGTATAGCTTAAAGCAACAATTGTGTTCAGTACGTTATACAAAAAATGAGGCTTGATTTGCGACTGCAGAAACGCCACTTCCATATCGATCGCTTTGGCGAGCGAATCCTTCATCAGCAGCAAACCCTTGATCCTTGCCTTTAACTCCAACGTATCAAACGGCTTCGGCAAAAAATCGTTCGCCCCCGCCCCGAAGGCAGCGAGCTTATCCTGAGGCTGCGCCGCCGTCGTTACCATCAATACCGGCATCTCAAGCAGCGTGTACTTTTTGCGGATCGTCTGACATACCTCAAAGCCCGACATGCCGGGCATCATGAGATCCAAAATGACAAGATCGACCGTATTCGGCTTATCGATTTGCGCGACGGCTTCAAAACCGTTCTTGACGGCAATGACGTCGTAGCCCATCGGCTTAAACGCGTCGATCAATATTTTCAAATTGGCATAATGATCGTCCACGATAAGCACCGTATGCTTGCCTGTACCTTTCGAATAATAAGGAGTAGGAAACGAATAGTAAGGTTCAGGTTCCTTCTCCGGTTCGTAGACAACATGTGAGTCTGCCGTTCTTGCTCCTTCGCTTCTTTCGGCTAGAGGGAGACGGAAAGTAAACACGGTACCCTCGCCTTTCACCGAAGAAACGGAAATGGTGCCGTTCTGCAGCTCGACCAGCTGTTTGACAATGGGCAAACCTAGCCCGAAGCCCTGGCTCTCCGGGGATTCGAACGATTTAAACGGCTCAAATATGAGCTCTATCGTATGCCGGTCCATCCCAGCTCCCGTATCTTGGACAGAGATCTCTATCATTCCGTCCCGCTCCGAGGCCGACACCTCAATGCTTCCGGCTTCCGTATGCTTGACCGCATTGTCGAGCAAATTATTCAAAATTTGCCTGAATCGGTTTTCGTCCGCCAGCATATGAGGCAAATTTTCCGGAACGCTGTTAATTAAACGAATTCGCTTCCCCCCCGTCATAAACGAAACGATACGCAGCACAATGTCGACCGTCGAACGCACATCGATCGGAACAGGCCGTACGGCCAAATCCCCCTGCTTCAGCTTGGATAAATCCAGAATATCCAATACGAGCTGCGACAGCTTCCTGCTGATGCTGAGCACGAGCTCCAGCTTCTCCTGCTGTTCCGCCGGCAATGGTTGGCGGCGATCGTCGATCATCGATTGGGAAATCGTAATGATGCTCTGGAGAGGCATTTTAAATTCATGCGATGTTTTCGAGAGAAAATCGTCTTTCAGCCTATCCGCATTGAGCAATTGCACGGAGAGCTGCTCGATCTTTTTGAAGGCATTCGAGAAGCGCAGCGACATCAACAGGGCGAGCATCAGCAGAACTAGAAATATCTCGTAAGGGACCATCGTATATACCGGCACATTCGAATAAATGCTCAAATTTTGGATCATCACATGCTGATTCAAGGCGATGGCGGCGATCACCAAATACCTGCTTCCTTCCGCACGCTGAAAGGCGGCCAGCACGTACACATATGTGGCATACAGAAACGGAAATGTGACGTATACGGTCGTAAGCAGCAGAAGAATTTTGCCGTAGCTAATACCGGTCAGACCGAATACCGTCGCGCCTGCGCCGACGACAACCCCTGCGTACACCAACTTTTTGGAGCAAAATGAACGGAACGCCGTGTAAACATAGATGAAATTCATGATCCCTGTGGCATATACCGATACGTTCTGCAAACGAATTAAAAGCCAAAACGGGATATAATCGAATAGGAGGATCAGCAATCTTTCTCCATGCGTTGCCAAATACAACGTTATGAATATGCATAAAAGCCCGAAGGCAATAAGCGAATAATCGCTTTTGCGCTGGGTATACAAGCCTGTAAAATACAAACCCATGATCAAGAAACTGCAGATGGCCATCAAGTCGTGTGAAAGCGCTTTGTCGCGCAGCTTGGAAATCTGCGAAGAATCTCCTAGAATGATCGAATTAGCAATACCGCTGCTGGCCTCATATTCGTAATTGGCTACTTGAACGATAAGTTCGTTCCAGCCCGGTTTCAATGTAAAATAGCTTACGTACGGTTTATTGTTAGCCAAATATGAAGCCTTCTCCGCCACTACGCCCGCAGAGCCGACTACGGCGCCGTTAATCATAATGCGATTCGCCAATTGAATGGACATCGTCTTCAGTCCGTAAACTCGATTGGTGTCATCCACACGAATTTGCAGTCTATAGGTGGCCATTCCGAACGTACTCGTCAGGCCGCTCCACGAACCGGGTACGGTAATCAGCTTAGGCGAAGCAAAGATATCTAAAGCCGATTGCGCATCCGTATTTCCAAGCAGCTTGCCTGGATAAAACTCCCACTCCCCGTCAAGCGGAACAACCCCATCCTCGTCGAAACGCCAGCCGGACAAATCCAAACGACCACTCGATGCGGCCGGTGTTTGTTTCTCATAAACCCTGTTAATTTGAAATAAGATACCATACGTAACTACGAGCAATATTATCGTTACAGCCGCTGCAACGAGCTTTTTTCTCATGCCATTCTCCTCAACCGGATAAAGTTAAACTTTGATACAGGCGTACCGTCTCTTCTTCCAGCTCTACCCCCAGATTCTCGCGAACCTCATGACTCAGCTGCCGGTATACTTTCAAAGCCTCGTTTCGTTTATCCGTATGTATGTATAGCCGGATCAAATCCCGGCCGTCCTTCTCCGAATCGGGCGATAGCGCCAGAACGCGCTGCAAGCTGTCGGCCGCAAGCGGAACGTTGCCTGTTCTCATAAAATACCTGTACGCGATTCGCAGCGTCTGGATATATTTGGTTTTGAGTTCCTCCCGCTTCCACATCGCCCAATTGAAATCGCAGCCCTGCAAATATTCGCCTTTGTGCAAGGCGTTCATTTTTTCATACAGCTTCTCTTCCAGGGCTTCGTCAGAAGCCGTCTTTTCCACAATGGCTAGAAACTCCTCTACATCGCTTTTCATGCCTGTGACGTTGACGACGTATCCTCTGCCGACTTTGTCCACTTTAGCTTGAATGCCATTCGCCTGAAAACTTTTCCGCAAATACGACATGCACGTGTACAAATACGTTTTCGCTTTATTCAATTCGGATTCAGGCCAAATCGACTCAATGATCGTTGCGGCATCGACTTGATTTCCTGCATGATGAATCAAAAATGCGCACAGCTCCTTTTCCTTGTTCGTTTTCCACGGGAGCAATCCGCTTGCTTTATGTATACTGAATCCGCCAAAGCTTTGTATGTAGACGCCCGCTTCGTCCGTAAGCTCGCTGGAACTTTTGTCGGAAGGGATCTTCGCGAAACGCGAGACGGTGTTTTGCAGCCTTTCTTTGGTAAACGGCTTTAATAAATAATCAAGGGACTGAATTTCAAACGCTTCCACGGCATATTCCGAGTATGCGGTAATAAACACAAACTGGGTATGCGGCATCTTCTTTCTCATCCGCCTTGCCACTTCGATCCCCATGATGCTAGGCATTTGGATATCCAAAAATACGACGTCCACCTGCAGCGCATCGAAAGCCTCCAACGCATGGAACGGGTTCGTAAAACGCCCAACCACCGTGACATGACCGATCTCGCGCAGAAAAATTTCCAGCACATCCAGCGCATTCTCTTCATCGTCGATAAGCATGACGCGTATCATTTGGTTCACTCCCTTGTTTGACTTGTACCGGTTTGCACTCAAAACCATTATATATCAAGGCGCCTTCGGCGGGAACATCCCGATGTTAAAACAGTTTCTGAAAAAAAGAACCCAGCCAACGAGGCCAGGTTCTGAGAATTTCAACTAGTTGATAAATTTCAAGTACTCCAGCATACGCTTGAGCATGGCTGCGCCTTGCGCGCGAGTCGCATTATCCTGAGGAGCGAACGAGCTATCGGTTACCCCTTGAACGATCCCTGTAGTTACAGCCTGAGCGACTGCATCTTTCGACCAATTCGAGACGGAATTGCGGTCTGCAAATTTGTTGAGCGACGACGTATCAACAGCTGCTTCCTTCTCAGCAACCTTCAATGCACGAATTACCATGGTTGCCATTTGCTCGCGCGAAATCAAGGCGTCCGGTTTAAATGTCCCGTCTTCGTAACCGTTGATCAGCCCGGCTTTTTGCGAAGCTCCAACAGAGCCCGAGAACCAATCTGCCGCAGCAACATCTTTAAAGCCTGTGGCTTTCACCTCGTCGAGTCCCAGCGAACGAACTAACATAGCTGCAAACTCGGCTCTTGTAATCCGGTTGTTAGGGGCAAATTTATCCTCCTCTACGCCATTGAGGATAAGCTTGCTCGCGAGTGTCTCCACATCGTACTTGGCCCAATGGCCTGTCAGATCACCAAACGTTTTCGGATGGTCGATGACCGTGTAAATACTGTTTCCTTTGCGCAAGAAGGTCGCTTTTAATCCTTCAAATAGCGTAGGAACGGGACTGTAAGTGCCTGTCTCCGGATTAAACCGCACACCTGTCGCCGTTTTTGGATTCACACTTTTCGTAAGTGTAATCGAACGCGCTATGTAGGTATTGAACGCCGCGATTTCTTCGCTCTTGCCATTGCCCGCGACAACTGTGACGGAGAATTCGAGCGGTTCGACTACTACGTCCGCTCCCAGTTTAGAGGCGGTCGATTTCAACGCATCGGCATTGTCGCCTTGAACCTTTTGGATCGTGATATTCACTTTTAGGTCTTTGGGATCGACGCCAAGTTGCCCAGCCAAGGCTGCAAGATCGATCTGTTTGATCGGAAGATCGTAAGAGCCCGCCCCTGTTTGAAGCTGCACGACTGCCGCTGCATTTTTGGATGTCAGCAATTGCAGATCATCGTAGGCGAATTCCGCCTTTACCGTATTTGCTGCAGATTTTACTTCCAGTACAAATACTTTCGCATCTGCCGTCGATTTGGATAAAAGCTCGGATAACTTGGCGGTCTCAAGCGATACGGTAATGCCGTCAGCCTGCACGGTTTCCTTCATTGCAGACGTTAAACTTACAGAACTATTGTTTGTATTGTCTGTCTTCGTGTCAGGGGGATTGGGCAGAAATCCACCACCGCCACCAATAGGACCAGCCGGGGAACCGATCTTGATAGTGCGAATGGCGAACTCACCTTGTCCGCTGCCATAGCCGGCGATTATCGTCATTTCGGCTGCGCTGGTTGCGGGTATCGAGAAAGCAAACGCGAAGGTTCCCTTATTGTCTTTACCGTAGCTCGCGTCCACATGAACCATGAATTTGTTACTATCGATTACTTTCAGCGTAATATCTTTTCCTGTTGGAGAAAATCCGTTAATTTGCACCTGTTCGCCAACGTTGTATGTGTCTTTGTCCGTTGTGATCTTCACTGCCGTTTCTGCCGCATAGGCGGAAATAGCCGGCAAACCGGGAGCCAGACCGACAGTGAGCATACACAGCAGCAATCCGAAAAACAGTAATTTTTTCCTCACTTTGATACCATCCCTTCTGATGTGAAAAGGTTGAGGTATACTGCCGGAAGCACCGACAATATACCTCTATGATTAATTCAACTTCATTTCGATTTTTTGCGAGAGCAGTTGAGAACCGGTCGTGCTGTTATAATTATCAAAAATGTAAGCTCGGACCGTATAAGCACTCAGGTCGCCTGCCAAATTACTGAATGTTTGTTTAATATCAACAATCCCGGTAATATCCTTGACTGATGCGATCAATTGGACAGGTGTCGAACCTTTGCTGATCTCAAGAATGACAACTTCGCTGCCGTCGTGACCTTTCAAAGGCTCTATCCGTAAATTCGCGACCAAAGTTCCGGCGCTGCCAGGAGTGAGCGAGTAGGAAGTAATCGCAAATTCTCTTCCGTCAAACATTCCTGCCAAAGCTTTGGAATCGTTAGTTGCAGGAGAGTTGCCCATCGCATTTTTAATGCCTTGAACATGAATGCTATCGCCAATCTGAATGGTCGATCCCGTTACATCGGTAACTGTGATCACCAGCACCCTTCCGTTATCTCTCCATGTGCCTTGATATCCCGCTCCCAAAATCTTTGGAGTACCGCTTGTTCCAAATTGGACAAACTGGTTGATTTTATCCCGATCCCATGTACCGCTCTGGTTAGTTGGCATATCGAACGTAATGGTAATCATGTCGCCTCTCGCGATTGCCGGTGTCGCTTTGTTCTTGTCATCGCTGGAAGCGACAATGCTGATTACGCTCGGCGAGTTCACTTGACCGAAGGTGCCGCCGATTTCATAGCTTCCTTTGGCGCTCAATGACTTGCCTGTTACGTCTTTAATGTTAAGGGAATCGATCGTAATCAAGCCGTTATCCGCTAATGTCGGATTAGCGCCAAGATTGCCTACGGTAATTACCAATGTTCTTGGATCCAGCCATTTGGCAGATGCGTCGTTTCCAATTAATCCGGCAAGACTGGATACATCAACCGAAGCACCGGCGATGCCATTCGTATCCGAGGCAAATGTAATGGTGATCGTATCACCCACGCCTGCTCCCGGATTCATTCCGGTGTTGGAGGCCATTACACTGATCACGGAAGGCGTTAACGCGCTGCCGAACGAGCCTGTTAATGATTTTACCGCATAATTCGCAGGAACATATGCGATGCCGCCGCTATCCTTTAACTGTAATTTCGACACATCGATCATATCGCCAACTTCTACAGTAGCGTCTAACATCACAGTGATCGACAGCACATTTGCGGAGCTCCAAGCAATCGTTGCTCCCGTACCGAAGGTGTGGTTGTTGGTTACTGAGATTTTGCTCAGGTCAAGCTGGCTTGGGTCATGGTACATGGCTGTGTTAAAAATTAAATCGATCGTTCCCAGTATACGGGCGGAATTGTTGCGGTTATTGGTTGACGCTACGGCATACGTAAACTCCGGCAGCAAGCCGGGCACGAAGCTGCCGCCAAGGACAACACTTCCAGCTTCCGCATCGGCAGTCCCTGTAGCATCCTTGATTCCCAGTCTGCTTAAATCCAGGATGTCTCCAACTTGTAAATCCGCATAAACAGCGCCAGTAACTGAGCTATATTGGCTGTATGTCGCCAAGCTTACGGTCAGTGTCCGGTTGTTGTTGCTCCAGCTGAAAGCAGCAAAGTCTCCGATTGTATGGCCGTTGCTTACTTGTATCAAATCGTGAGTTTGATACACATTGGATATGACCGACCCATTCGTTGGAGAATCAAACGTGATGTCAATTCTATCTCCATATATCGAATACAATCCGTTCTGATCAATAGCGACCGCAGTAATGACTTTCGGCGCTACGGCCGTACCGAAGTTATCTCGGATGGATGGCAATGAACCGCCATTGGCCAATGCCTTAGTACCCGTTGCCGCATCGAAAATCCCGCCGTTTATGGAAATTACGCTTGAATTGGTTACTGCAATGCCTGTACCGCCAAACGTGATAGTCAGAATCGTACCGCTGGCATCGAGATTGAACGTCGCAGCGCTGCCGAATACGCCCGTTTGTCCATCTGCCAAAACATTATCAAGCGTAAAGCCGACTAGCTTCACAGGTGAATCGAATGTGATTCTTAATTTGTCGCCTGCCGCTACACGCGCTGTACCGTCCCCATCAATCGCGTTGATAGCCGTTACATTAGGCGCAATCGCTACGCCGAAGCTGCCGCCAATGGCATGGCTGCTTACATTGTTGACAGCCGCCTGCTTCGTTATATCTTTAATGCCGCTGAGCGCTCCATCGATGCTGATGGTGCTGCTTTGCGTCACACCTGCTGTATCTTTCAGCGTGATGACCAGCTTCTTGCTGTCGCTTGTGTCAAACATCGCATTCGCGCCAAACGCATGCCCGTCGATCGTGATTGCCGACTTGTTAAAGCCGCTATAATCCACATCCGTATCGAACACGATCACGATTTGGTCATTCGCGTCAACCGCAGCCGTTCCACCCGTATTCAGGGCGTATACGTCCGTTACATTAGGTGCTATCGCTACACCGAAACTGCCGCCAATGGCAATGTTCGATTGCGTAGCCAATGCCGCTTGGTTCGTAGCGTCCGAAACACCGAACAAAGCCAAGATATCGATTGTATCGCTTGTCGTAATCGTTGGATTCGTACCCAACTTGATAGTCAGATGCGTATTGTTAGCACTCCAAGCATAGGATGGCCCAGTTCCCAGCGTATGACCGCCGCTGACTGCAATTTTGGTCAAATCGACGCTGCCGCCGTTCGTTGGCGTATCGAAAATGACCAACAGCTTGTCGCCTGCGCCCACAGTCGGCTTGCCATCTCCATTGATTGCATTGATCGCTGAAATGACAGGCGCTACCGCCACACCAAAGCTGCCGCCTATGGCAATATTCGATTGCGGAGCCAGTTCTATTGTGCCAGTCATGTCTGCTATTGCGCTTCCGGAAGCGATATTAACCGTATCTGTCGTCGCAATATTCGTGCCGGCTCCAAGCGTTATGGTCAGACGCAGCATATCGCTGCTCCAGCTAGCGCTTGCCCCGGTTCCGAGCGTATGCCCATTGCTGAAGCTGAACTTCGTCAAATCAACTTCCACACCATTGGAAGGGGAGTCCAGCACGACGATCAGCTTGTCACCGGATCCTACGGTAGGCTTGCCGTCGCCATTCGTTGCCGTAATGCTGCTCACAACCGGCGCTACCGCCACACCGAAGCTGCCGCCGATAGTCAGGTCTGCTGTTCCAGCTAACGAAGCTTGTCCGGTCGCATCCAAGATACCGCTGCCGCTGTTGATCGTCAGCGTATCCGAAGTTGTAATGTCGGCTCCTACTCCCAAAGTAACAATAAGTCTTGTATTGCCAGAGCTCCATGCGGCACTCGGATTTGTTCCAAATGTGTGCCCATTGCTCAATACAAAGCTGGAAAGGTCAACCGTTCCGCCATTGGTAGGCGTATCAAACACGATAACGAGCGTATCCCCTGCGCCTGCGATCGGCAAGCCGTCGCCGTTCGTTGCATAGACATTTGTCGCTTGAGGCGCCACTGCCGTACCGAAGCTGCCGGTTATTGCGATATTGCTTTGCGGAGCAATATCGGAAGTTCCTGATGCATCCTTTATCCCAATACCTGCAAGCACATCTATCGTATCCGTTGCCACAATGGTCGGATTAGCGCCAAGTTTAATCGTTAAAATACTGCCATCCGCGCTCCAAGCCGTTGTTGGAGATGCACCCAAATGATGCCCATTGCTAACTACCAGTTTCGTTAAATCCACTGGACCGGCATTTGTCGGCACATTGAAACTGATTTCAAGCGTATCGTTCTGTTCTACAGCCGCTGTGCCGCCGCCATTGGTCGCTAATATGCTGGAGATGACAGGAACGATTAAATCTCCGAAGGTGCCCGTAATCGCCGCAGAGCCCGTAATCGCCGATAGCTCTCCGCTAATTTCAGTAATGCCTGCTCCCGCCAATATCGTTACGTTATCGCCAACGGCAACTGTTGCTCCGGCACCTAAAGTGATCGTCAATCCCGAACCGCTGCTGTTCCAAGAAGCATGAGCGCCTGCCCCCCATGAGTGACCGTTATCCAGAACAATATCGGCTAGATCGATTGCTGGGGTGTTGGTAACCGCAGTAAATGAAATCGTAACTTTATCACCGTTTTCAGGACCAGGCCCCCCCATATCGTTGGTTGCCTGTATAGCTGAAATGCTTGGAACCGTTCCAATTCCGAAGGTTCCGCCGATAGTTAAGCTTGCAGTGCTCGCGACACTTTCCATACCAATGTCCTGAATGCCCGCTGTAGGAGCAATACTTAAAAGCGCGCCTTTTCTTACTGTTGCGTCTGATCCCAGTCTTATGACTAACGTTGTATTGTCAACCCAATTCGCTGAGGCGCCATTCGCCAAAGTACCAAAAGTACCTGAACTTAGTGTTAAATCCGCTAAAGTAACTGCAGGCTGGCTAGTCGGTGTGTCAAACACGACCGTGACGATGTCACCGCTGTTTGGACCCGGCTGAGATCCCGCATCCGCAGCAGTTATGCTAGCAATACCGGGAACATGACTACCGAAGGTGCCGCCGATAGTGCTGCTTGCCGTGCTTACCGCACTTTCCAGCGCAATGTCTTTGATTCCTGCCGATACGGCAATCGTAAGCGTCGCGCCCTTCTTCACCGTTGCGTCAGAGCCGAGTGTGACGAGCAAGGTTGTTGCGTTCGTCCACGCTGCCGATGCCCCGTTGACCGCAGTGCCAAAGCTGCCTGCGCTCAGCACCAAATCCGAGAGTCCAACGGCAGGCTCATTCGTCGGTGTATCGAAGACGATTGTGACGGTGTCGCCTAAGCCCGCTCCTACTTGGCCACCCGCATCTATAGCGGTAATGCTCGTAATACCGGGAACTTGGCTGCCGAAAGTGCCGCCGATTGAACTGCTTGCCGTGCTTGCCGCACTTTCCAAACCAATATCCTGAATATTAGCCGATGCAGCAATCGTAAGCGTTGCGCCCTTCTTCACGGTTGCGTCAGAGCCAAGTGTAATGACCAAAGTTGTGGCATTCGACCACGCTACCGCTGCCCCGTTGCCCGCAGTACCGAAGCTGCCTGCGCTTAGCGTCAAATCCGAGAGTCCAACGGCAGGCCTGCTTGTCGGCGTATCGAATACGATTGTGACGGTATCACCTAAGCCTGCTCCTACTTGGTTGCCCGCATCCGCTGCGGTAATGCTCGCAATATTAGGAACTTGGCTGCCGAAGGTGCCGCCAATGGCTCCGCTCGCCGTGCTTGCCGCGCTTTCCATGCCAATATCTTGAATATTGGCCGAAGATGCGATGCTCAGTGTTGCACCGCTCTTGACCGTTGCGTCAGAACCGAGTGTCACGACCAACGTTGTTGCGTTCGTCCATGCCGCCGACGCCCCGTTGCCCGCTGTGCCGAAGCTGCCTGCGCTCAGCACCAAATCGGCTAACGCAACTGTAGGCCTGCTTGTCGCTGTATCGAATACAATCGTAACGGTATCCCCTGCGCCTGCTCCTACTTGATTGCCCGCATCCGCTGCGGTAATGCTCACAATGTCAGGAACTTGGCTGCCGAAGGTGCCGCCGATTGTGCTGCTCGCCGTACTTGCCGCGCTTTCTGCGCCAATATCCTGGATATTAGCGGAAGATGCGATGCTCAGTGTTGCGCCCTTCTTCACCGTTGCATCAGAACCGAGTGTCACGACCAAAGTTGTGGCATCCGTCCACGCTGTCGATGCTCCGTTGCCTGCTGTGCCAAAGCTGCCTGCGCTCAGCACCAGACCTGTCAGTGCAACAGTAGGCCTATTCGTCGGCGTATCAAATACGATCGTAACCGTATCGCCTGAGCCTGCTCCCACTTGGTTGCCTGCATCCGCAGCGGTAATGCTCACGATGTCAGGTACTTGGCTGCCGAAGGTGCCGCCAATCGTGCTGCTCGCTGTGCTAACCGCACTTTCCAAACCAATGTCTTTGATTCCTGCCGTTACAGCAAATGTAAGCGTCGCGCCCTTCTTGACCGTTGCGTCAGAGCCCAGTGTAACGACCAAAGTTGTTGCGTTCGTCCACGCTGCCGATGCCCCGTTGCCCGCTGTGCCAAAGCTTCCTGCGCTCAGCACCAGATCCGTCAGTGCAATTGTAGGCTCATTAGTCGCCGTATCGAACACGATTGTAACTGTGTCGCCTGAGCCTGCTCCTACTTGGCCACCCGAATCCGCAGCGGTAATGCTCGCAATATCAGGTACTTGGCTGCCGAAGGTGCCGCCGATAGCGCCACTTGCCGTGCTTGCCGTACTTTCCAAGCCAATATCCTGAATATTCGCCGATGCAGCAATTGTAATCATTGCGCCCTTCTTCACGGTTGCGTCAGAACCGAGCGTCACGACCAAGGTTGTTGCATTCGTCCACGCTGCCGATGCCCCGTTGCCCGCAGTTCCAAAGCTGCCTGCGCTCAATACCAGATCCGTCAGTGCAACTGCAGGCTCATTAGTAGCCGTATCGAATACGATCGTGACGGTGTCACCTAATCCTGCTCCTACTTGGCCACCTGCATCCACAGCGGTAATGCTCGCAATATTAGGAACTTGGCTGCCGAAGGTGCCGGCGATTGCGCTGCTTGCCGTACTTGCTGCGCTTTCTACGCCGATATCCTGAATGTTAGCCGATGACGCGATGCTCAGCGTTGCGCCCTTCTTCACGGTTGCGTCAGAGCCGAGTGTCACGACTAAAGTCGTTGCGTTCGTCCACGCTACCGATGCCCCGTTGCCCGCAGAACCGAAGCTGCCGGCACTCAGCACTAAATCCGTCAATGCAACTGCAGGCTTGCTAGTCGGCGTATCGAAAACGATCGTAACCGTGTCACCTGAGCCTGCTCCTACTTGACCACCTGCATCCACAGCGGTAATGCTCGCAATGTCCGGTACGGCCCCCATACCAAACGTGCCGCCGATGGCGCCACTTGCCGTGCTTGCCGCACTTTCCATGCCAACATCCTGAATATTAGCCGATGACGCAATGCTCAGCGTTGCGCCCTTGCGGACCGTTGCGTCAGAGCCAAGTGTCACTTCCAAGGTTGTTGCGCTCGTCCATGACAACGATGCCCCGTTGCCCGCAGTTCCAAAGCTGCCTGCGCTTAGCACCAGATCCGTCAATGCAATTGCAGGCTCACTTGTCGCTGTATCGAATACGATTGTGACTGTATCACCTAATCCTGCTCCCACTTGGTTACCCGCATCCGCAGCGGTAATGCTCGCAATACCCGGAACTTGGCTGCCGAAGCTGCCGCCGATCGCGCCGCTTGCCGTGCTTGCCGCACTTTCCAAGCCAATATCTTGAATATTAGCCGCTGCAGCAATCGTAAGCGTTGCGCCCTTCTTCACGGTTGCGTCAGAACCGAGTGTGACGACCAAGGTTGTTGCATTCGTCCACGCTGCCGACGCCCCGTTGCCCGCAGTTCCAAAGCTGCCTGCGCTCAGAATCAAATCCGTCAATGCAACTGTAGGTTCACTTGTCGGCGTATCAAATACGATCGTGATGGTGTCACCTAGGCCTGCCCCCACTTGGTTGCCATTATCCGCAGCGGTAATGCTTGCAATACCGGGAACTTGGCTGCCGAAGCTGCCTCCGATGACGCCACTCGCCGTACTTGCCGTGCTTTCTGCGCCAATATCCTGAATATTAGCCGACGCAGCAATCGTAAGCGTTGCGCCCATCTTCACGGTTGCGTCAGAGCCGAGCGTTACGACCAAGGTTGTTGCATTCGCCCACGCTGCCGACGCTCCGTTGCCCGCAGTGCCAAGGCTGCCCGCGCTCAGCACCAGATCCGTCAGTACAACTGTAGGCTCATTAGTAGCCGTATCGAATACGATTGTAATCTTATCCCCTAGGCCTGCTCCCACTTGGTTGCCATCATCTGTAGCGTCAATGCTCGTAATATTCGGAACTTGGCTGCCGAAGCTGCCTCCGATGGCGCCACTTGCCGTGCTTGCCGCACTTTCCAAACCAATATCCTGAATATTAGCCGACGCAGCAATGGTAATCGTTGCGCCCTTCTTCACGGTTGCATCAGTGCCGAGCGTTACGACCAAGGTTGTTGCATTCGTCCACGCTGCCGATGCCCCGTTGCCCGCAGTGCCAAAGCTGCCTGCGCTCAGCACCAGATCCGTCAGTGCAACTGTAGGCTTATTAGTAGCCGTATCGAATATGATCGTGACGGTGTCACCTGAGCCTGCTCCTACTTGGCCACCCGCATCTGCAGCGGTAATGCTCGTAATACTAGGAACTTGGCTGCCGAAGCTGCCGCCAATCTGCCCGCTTGCCGTACTTGCCGCACTTTCCAAACCAATATCCTGAATGTTAGCCGAGGCAGCGATTGTAATCGTTGCGCCCTTCTTTACGGTTGCATCAGAGCCGAGTGTGACGACCAAGGTTGTTGCGTTCGTCCACGCTGCCGTCGCCCCGTTGCCCGCAGTACCAAAACTGCCTGCGCTCAGCACCAGATCCGTCAATGCAACTGTAGGCTCACTTGTCGCTGTATCAAATACGATGGTGACCGTATCGCCTGAGCCTGCTCCTACTTGGTTGCCTGCATCCGCAGCAGTAATGCTCGCAATTGCCGGAACTTGGCTGCCGAAGGTGCCGCCGATAGCGCCACTTGCCGTGCTTGCCGTACTTTCCAAGCCAATATCCTGAATATTAGCCGATGCAGCAATTGTAATCATTGCGCCCTTCTTCACGGTTGCGTCAGAACCGAGCGTCACGACCAAGGTTGTTGCGTTCGTCCACGCTGCCGACGCCCCGTTGCCCGCTGTGCCAAAACTGCCCGCGCTCAGCACCAGATCCGTCAAGGCAATTGCAGGCTCGCTTGTCGCTGTATCGAATACGATTGTGACCGTATCGCCTGAGCCTGCTCCTACTTGGCCGCCCTCATCCGCAGCGGTAATGCTCGCAATTGCCGGAACTTGGCTGCCGAAGCTGCCGCCGATGTTGCTGCTCGCCGTACTTGCCGCGCTTTCTGCGCCTATATCCTGAATATTGGCCGATGCAGCAATCGTAACCGTTGCGCCCTTCTTCACCGTTGCGTCAGAGCCGAGTGTCACAACCAAAGTTGTTGCGTTCGTCCACGCCGCCGATGCCCCGCTGCCCGCCGTGCCAAAGCTGCCTGCGCTCAGCACCAGATCAGCCAGTGCAACTGCAGGCGTATTAGTCGGCGTATCAAATACGATGGTGACGGTATCGCCTGAGCCCGCTCCCACTTGGTTGCCCGCATCCGCTGCGGTAATGCTCGTGATTCCCGGAACTTGGCTGCCGAAGCTGCCGCCGATCGCTGCGCTTGCCGTGCTTGCCGCACTTTCCATCCCAATATCTTGAATATTGGCCGAAGATGCGATGCTCAGCGTTGCACCGCTCTTGACCGTTGCGTCAGAGCCGAGCGTAACCACCAAGGTTGTTGCGTCGATCCAAGCAACTGTTGCCCCGTTGCCCGCTGTGCCAAAGCTGCCTGCGCTCAGAACCAAATCCGAGAGTCCGACTGTAGGCTCATTCGTCGGTGTATTGAAGACGATTGTGACAGTGTCGCCTAAGCCTGCTCCCACTTGGCTGCCCGCATCCGCAGCGGTAATGCTCGTAATTCCCGGAACTTGGCTGCCGAAGGTGCCGCCGATTGCGCTGCTAGCTGTGCTTACCACACTTTCCAGCCCAATGTCTTTGATTCCTGCCGATACAGCAAGCGTAAGCGTCGCGCCCTTCTTGACCGTTGCATCAGAACCGAGTGTCACGACCAAGGTTGTTGCGTTCGTCCACGCTGCCGATGCCCCGTTGCCCGCTGTGCCAAAGCTGCCTGCGCTCAGCACCAAATCCGAGAGCCCAACTGCTGGCTCATTCGTCGGTGTATCGAAGACGATTGTGACGGTGTCGTCTAAGCCTGCTCCTACTTGGTTCCCCGCATCCACAGCAGTAATGCTCGCAATATTAGGAACCCGGCTGCCGAAGGTGCCGCCGATAGCGCCGCTTGCCGTGCTTGCCGTACTTTCCAAGCCAATATCCTGAATATTAGCTGATGCTGCAATCGTAAGCGTTGCGCCCTTCTTCACGGTTGCATCAGAACCGAGTGTGACGACCAAGGTTGTTGCGTTCGTCCACGCTGCCGAAGCCCCGTTGCCCGCTGTGCCAAAACTTCCTGCGCTCAGCACCAGATCCGTCAATGCAATTGCAGGCTCACTTGTCGCTGTATCGAATACGATTGTGACGGTGTCGCCTGAGCCTGCTCCTACTTGGCCACCTGCATCTGCAGCGGTAATGCTCGTAATACTAGGAACTTGGCTGCCGAAGCTGCCGCCGATAGCGCCGCTTGCCGCGCTTGCCGTACTTTCCAAGCCAATATCCTGAATATTAGCCGATGCAGCAATCGTAAGCGTTGCGCCCTTCTTCACGGTTGCATCTGAACCAAGTGTGACGACCAAGGTTGTTGCGTTCGTCCACGCCGCCGACGCCCCGTTGCCCGCAGTGCCAAAGCCGCCTGCGCTCAGAACCAGATCGGCCAATGCAACTACAGGCTTGCTGGTTGGCGTATCGAATACGATCGTAACGGTATCACCCGATCCTGCTCCTACTTGGTTGCCCGCATCCGCAGCGGTAATGCTCGTAATACCCGGAACCTGGCTGCCGAAAGTACCGTAAATTGACATTGCTCCTACACTAGCCGCACTATTTCCAAGAGCATCTTTAATTCCTGCGCTTGCGCTGAGGCTAACGAGCGCGCCTTTTTTGACGGTAGCATCTGATCCGACGGTTATCACCAAATTCTGCGCATCCGACCAGGCAGCAGAAAGGCCATTGGCAGGAGTGCCCCAGCTTCCGGCATCTAAAGAGAAGTATGCAGCAATGTCGCTTGGCGCAATGACGGATTGATTCGTATTTATGTCGAAAGTAATTTTAACGGTATCATTCCCGCCTGCTCCAACCTGTCCGCCTGTATCAAATGCTTGAATAGAAGCTACAGCAGGCACTTGCAGGTGCTTAAACGTAGATACGACATTCCCCTTCGTATTATTCGCACGATGCTCGTCCGTATAAGTAACAATGAGATTGTTGTTGTAGGCGACAGAAAGCTCTTGAGGCGAAAGGGTATCATTCGTAGCAGTCAATACAGGTTTAAATTGACCCTTAAATACACCAGTGCCTACACCCGTTTCCGTTAATGTCAAAAAGAAACCTGTAGGATCATCAGTCGATGTAACTGTCACGGATGCCGTATCAACAGCATTCGGATCGATATCAAGATCCGTATCGTTAAGCGTTACTTCGATAGTTTCTCCGGTAGGACTGGACAAACGATTGTAGGAAAGTACGCCAGTCATTCGGTCCTTGCGGTTCAAAGTTGTCACAACGGGCTGATCGATCGAATTATTTGCAGTGATCGCATCCAAATAAGTGACGCTGATGGACTCGCCGTTAGCTGCACTAATTTGACTGCCAGCCACGCTGGCACCATTCGTAATCGTGAAGGTTCCCTTGAAAACACCTGTGTCAGCCGTCTCCGTTAACGGAACCGATATCCCCGTCGAATCGGTGGCCGATTTGACCTGGACATTAATGATTTGGCCAGGGACCGAATTTATATAGTCGGCATCGTTGACCGTAACGGTTACGGTTTCCCCGACTACCGCATTCGTTTTGTCCACCGAAATTGTTCCGCTGACATGATCCTTGCGGGCAATCGTGCTGGACAACGAGCTTGTGGAACCTGTTGCATCGCGAAGATCCGTATAATTGACCGTTACTGAATTGCCATTAAGCACCTTGATCTGATTCGATGCCGAATTGCTGGCATTCTGCATCGTGAACGTGCCGGTGAACACGCCTGTATCGGGCCCTGTTTCCGTCAGCGTGAGGCTAATTCCTGCGGAATCCTCAGCTGAAGTGATTCTGACCGTAGCCGTTTCTTTAACAAGAGGGTCAATATTCAGGTCATTGTCCGTCAAAGTAACCGTAATCGGTTCGTCGTAGGCAGCTTTAGTCGGAAGAGCGGATAAGGTGGCGGCGGTGAGGTCTTTGCGCACCAACTTTTTGGTAATCAAGCCCGGTGAATTGTCGCTTTGATTATCGTCTTGGTATTCGATGTAGAGCGGGCTGTTATTGGCCGGCATCACATCGGTTCCGACTGTAAACTCGCCCGTAAACAGATTGGAATTAGCCGAGCTTTCCTCCAAAGTCAAGGAATATTGCTGAGCTCCTGCGACAGTCGTCACGTTAATTGTTTTCGTTTGTCGCGTTGTCGGATCTGTGTTCAGATCATCATCCCTTACTTCCACTCTTACGCGCTGACCATCATTCACTAGACTAGAGATCGGGGCAAGCGTACCCGCATCAAAAGTCTGAATGGTCCCGGTAACATGGTCACGGCGTTCCACATTCAAGACAATCGGATTCAATTGATTTTCAGTATTCCAGTTCGGATCCAAAATGGTTACCGTTCCGCCGTTCGCGACTCTAATTTCATCTGCGCCGGGGGAGACAGTCGAAGGATCGACTAGTTTCAAGTTACCTTTAAAAATACCGCTATTCGGACCCGTTTCCGTTAAAACCAGCATCAGAGGATTACGGCCGACACTCGTATCTGCAGGCGAAGAGACAGCTACCACGGTTGTATCAACGGCATTGGTATTCGTATTGTAGTTGTTCCCTGCATCAACAATTGTAATTTCAACCGTCTCATTTGCCGCTGCGTAATGCTTGTCTACGGTCATTGTGCCGGTTTCTGTGGCTGCTTGCACCGTTTGCGCCGGAAGGAACGGCATGACGGCTCCGGCCATCATGACAGACCCCGTAAGAGCGCTGACCAGCTTTCGCTTGTTATCAGGCTGATCTTTTCTTCTGCGCTTAATATTTTTTAAACCTGTTTGTTCCTTGGAGTCTTGCTCGCCAACAAAATGGATGTCATCTGACATGGATGAATGCCTCCTTAAAATTTTTAAATTGCTAAGACACTTGCCGCTTTCTTTTACCAGAAATCAGAACAGTAGAAATCACTCCTCTAAAAGAGTCTCCGTGGTCTAGCTAAGCCCATCCCAAATCTTTCGCAAAGCCTCCTGCTCAATCGCGATCAGCAGCTCATCAAACATTCGGACCGTTTCCCGTTCATACTCGGTGAATGGATTGGCGCTCGTGAATCCGCGAAGGCTCATGCCTTGCTTCACCTCTTCCAAAGCCTCCATATACAGGATCCAGTGCTTGTCAATAGAATGGATCAGCGATTTGCGTTCCAACTCCAGCGTGTCACCTTCGTAGGTTTCTTTTTTATCCTGATAGTAGCCGGTAAGCTGTTCCAGAATCATATCGAGGATGTCAGCCGAGGTCGCTTCCTGCAATCCGGACAACTGCAGCGGACGTTTATAAGGAAAAATGCGTCCTATTGCCACTACCAGTCCTAACAGGTCCCACCCTTCTTGAAATTCTCCTGGGCAAAATTCCGCAACCTGGCGCATCGCTGATTTTCGGATCATGGTCTGGACTTCATCGGAACGATCCATTCCTTCCAGAATGTCGTTCCTCCTTGCGTAAATGATGCTGCGCTGTATATTGAGGACCTGATCGTATACAAGAAGCTTCTCCCTAAGGTGGAACATTTCGCCTTCTACAGCCATTTGCGCATTCCGGATTCCGCGAATATAGCGAGGTTCTTCCAGAATCGCATCGTCGGCCAAATCAAGCTCCAGCAGTTCATCCAACAGATGGTCGGGATAGTAATTGATCAACATTTCATCTTCCAGAGAAACGATAAACTGCGAACTTCCAGCATCCCCTTGTCTGCCGCTTCGCCCTCTCAACTGATTGTCGATGCGGAGCGAATCATGCCGGGTTGTCCCGATGACATGCAGTCCGCCCAGCTCCTCAACCCCCGGGCCAAGACGAATATCGACGCCGCGTCCGGCCATATTGGTAGATATGGTTACCGCCCCTTTCTGGCCGGCCATCCGGATCACTTCCGCCTCCTCACGGTAATTTTTGGCGTTCAGCACCTTGTGAGCAATGCCTTCGGCTGCAAGCATCCCGCTCAAAAGCTCAGATTTCTTGATATTGGCAGAACCGACCAGAACAGGTTGTCCCTTCATGCTTCTATCTCTGATTTCGCGTACAATTCGTTTAAACTTCTCTTCTTCCGTAACATAGAGCAAATCGCCTTGATCGAGACGTTTTATCCGCTTATGAGTAGGGATTGCAATAACGTCGGTACCGTAAATTTTCGCAAATTCATCGCGAACCTCCGTACCCGTTCCAGTCAAACCGCTGATTTTGCCGTACATTCGAAAGTAGTTTTGCAGTGTGACAGAGGCTAAAGTAGGTGGCTGGCCCTGCACGCCAATGCCTTCCTTGGCCTCGATAGCTTGATGCAAGCCTTCCACAAACCGGCGCCCGAACATCAATCTGCCTGTATGTTGATCAACAATAACGACTTCCAACTGCTCTCGTTCGTTAGGCAAAATCACATAGTCGACATCTTTGTGCATAATATGATGCGCCCGCAAAGACTGCAGAAGCCTGTGATACAAGTAGGCATTATCCAGATGCATGAGGTTGTCGACGTTCAGCATTTGCTCGCAGCGGTCAATCCCCTGCTCGGTAAGCATGATCTGTTTCGTCTGTTCCACGATTTCGTAATGCTCTTCCGCCAGGCTTTTGACCATGTTGTCTATATAGTAAAGATAGTCCGTGCCTTTGCCCGGTTCGGCGGAAATAAGCAGGGGCGTACGGGCTTCGTCTATCAAAATGCTGTCGGCTTCGTCAATGATGACATAGCTCAGCTTTCGGTGAACGCGGTTACCCACATCAAAAATCATATTATCGCGCAAATAATCGAACCCTAACTCATAATGAGTGGAGTAAGTCACATCGCAACTGTACTGGGCCTGCCTTTGCGGAACCGACATAGAGCTTTGTATGCAGCCGACAGTCATGCCGAGCAGTTCGAAAACCTTGCCCATTTCCTCGCTGTCGCGCTCTGCCAAATACTGGTTAACGGTCACGACATGCACGCCATCGCCGGCCAGAGCATTCAAATACGCAGCGAAAACAGCGACAGATGTCTTGCCTTCGCCAGTCCTCATTTCCGCAATATGGCCCTCGTGCAGCGCGATCGCTCCCATCAATTGCACATCGTGAATTTCGTAGCCGAAAATTCGAAGAAATGCGGCTTTGACTAAAGCAAAAGCTTCCGGAAGCTGCTTATCCAGCGGAAAGCCATGCCGGACCCGCTCCCGGAACATTTGAGTTTTCTCGGATAAGTCGTTATCCGAACCATATTTTAAATAGCCTTGGTATTGATGGTTAATCTTCTGAACGATAGATTTGTACTTGTCAATTTTACGTTCCCCGTAAGCTTCAAATACTTTCTTCAATACGCCGATCATTGCAACAACTCACTTTATAAACGCAATTTTATCTAAACTCCAACGAATAGACCTATAGCCTAACATAGACATAGTACTATATTACTATATTACTTTTTGTGAATTTCGACACACTTTTCTGAACTTTATATAAAATTAATGTAAATTCGTGCCGATTTTTGTTTGAAAAAACATAAAAATCATCGCTTTCCTGAATTATTCGCCATATTTTCCGGCATAAAATCAGGACTTTCGCAATGTTTTCTGTCATTTTCATATTACTTTTCGACTATTAAAATACAATTTCCAGCATTTTCAAACATAATTCGACTTCATTATAGTAAAGTTTTACTATTAACACAACGGGATTCGCTAGGCATTCGAATAGAAATCGTATTTTTCGCGTCAAATGAGTCCCCATGCCTAATCACTGGAACTATCCTGAAGCCTGCCCGTGCTGCGTAAAATTTCACAAAAAAAAGAACCCGGCCAATGAGGCGCAGGTTCCAAGATTTTTCGTTTATCCAGACTTAGCAGCAGCAAACAGCCGAACAGCCGCTTCGGTCGTACTTTCCAACATGGCAGCCGCATTTTCAAGAGCTTCATCCAACGACATCGGCTTATTCAACAAGCTCAGCACTGAGCAGACACCCTGTGTGTACAAATTTTCAATATCGTTACCCACTGTGCCTGCAATTATGATGGTTGGGACACCGTGCTTTTTCGCGAGAAGGGCTACGCCGCTCGGTGTTTTGCCGTGCGCGGTTTGGCTATCTACCTTGCCTTCGCCTGTAAGCACCAAATCAGCGCCTTGCACGTGCCTTTCTAGTTCAGAAATCTCCGCAATAAATGAAGAGCCCTCTCGAATCCGTCCATGCAAAAGCGCCAGAATACTTGCCGCCGTGCCTCCGCCCGCTCCTGCTCCGGCTGCACTGCGCATTGGAATAGCGCTCATCCCTTCCAGATGATCCGCCCATTTCTTCATGAGCGCTTCCAATAGCTCAACAGCGGCTGCGTCAGCCCCTTTTTGCGGCCCAAATACATAGGATGCGCCTTGAGGTCCTACCAAAGGATTCGTTACATCACAGGCAATCTGAATGTCACAAGCATAAATTCGCGGATCCATACTCGCCGTATCAATGGCATGCAAGTCCGATAAACCGATAGCGCCTCTCTGAATCAAATGACCGTTTGCATCTAGCAGCTTTGCCCCTAGGGCTTCCAGCATGCCCGCTCCTCCGTCATTCGTTCCGCTCCCGCCCAAGCAGAGGACAAAACGACGGTACCCCCGCTCAAGCCCAGCCATTATCAATTGGCCAAACCCATAGGTAGATGTAAACAACGGATTTCGCTCCGACTTTTCAATGACATACAAGCCGCAAGCCGCTGCCAATTCAATTACACAGGTTGCGCCATCCCCCAGCATGCCATAAGTCGCTTCGACAGGTTTGCCAGCGGAGTTTTCGACCATCGTCGTGAACAGCTGTCCTCCGGTTGCATCTACTAAACAGCGGACACTTCCTTCTCCCCCGTCTGCCATCGGAATGACCGCGATCTCATGGTGAAGCGAAGCCTTCCGGATGCCTTGGCGCATCGCCTCCCCCGCCTCGCTGGCCGTTAAACTTCCTTTGAACGAATCTGGCGCCACAACAATTTTCATCCGACTAGCTCCTGTACGCCAGACTGTTTATTCAGAAGCAGCGCTTGCGAAATAAAAGCGCCGGGCCACGAAAACCAATGACGAGAAGCCACTTCGCCGTTCTGCTCATAAACAGCCTCCGAGAACAGTCCATCCCACTGGCATAATTGCTGCAGCTTCTTGATTACAAGGGCATATTGATCTTGATCGTTAACGATGCCGCTATAGATAAGCTGCTGAGCATCTCCCAATGGCCATGGATGCGGGGTATGAATCGATCCCAATCCGCCATATACACCGTCATAATAGCCTCCGATGTTGCTTGTCGAGAAGGCAAACTCCATGGTATTCATCCAGCGAGCATCATCCGCCTTACAGAATCCCCAGATCGGCGCCAAAATCGTCGGAAGATCGTTCGCATCGTGATACGTTGTGTGGTTGCCTTGCAGGTCCACCAAGTAAGCAAACTTACGTTCTCCACCATACTCAATCGTAAAATGATGAAGGCAATCCGTGTGAACCTGCCGCACCCATTCATTGAGCTTCAGCGTCGTAAATGGAATCTCCTTATTCAGATCATCCAGCTTTTGCAGCGTTCTCCACATCAGAATTTGACTGGAGAAATGATAAGGATAATCCACCTTATCGTCCGCCGGGGTTTCTCCTGTTCGAAACAGCCAATACGTCTCATGCCGGCTCTTCATCATTTCTTGGATCGTCTCTTCCAGGTAGGGCAGCAAGCGGAGGACAGTCTCTTTGTCTTTCGTCCATTCGTAATACTCACACAGCTCAAGCAGCGGATAACACTGCTGATCCAGTTGGTATACATCGTCCTTGCAATAGCCGTTCGTCAAGTAAGCCCTTCCCCAGTAACCGGAAGGCCGCTCGGCCGTCATGAACATCCATAGCAAATGTCCCTTAAGGGTCGCCCTTACTCGACTTTTCTCCGTTTGCGTTAGTATATCCTCGTGCGCATCGGCATCGATTAACAGCTTCATCATATAATACGAATCCCGGTTCCACGATAAAGGCAGCAGTTGGTGATCCGTAATGACACACACCTGATCGTCCCCCACAGGAACCGAACAACAATTTAATATATAGTCTAAATTACGGCGAATCACATAATGACTCCAGGAAGTATCGATAAAATAAAGCGGCTCATCTACAACAGATACGCCTTTCCGCTCGGAAATCAGATCGTTATCCCATTCCCCAACATCCTCTCCCGCTGTGTTCATCGTATAGATGATACGCAGTTGCTTGACTTCCGAAGGAGCGAACTGCCATTGGTGTTCCGAAAAATGCTGGATTGGCTCGTTCGCCTGCTGCTTATTTGCTCCCATTTCCAGAGGACGGCCGTTTTCCCGAAACGTCATAACGACTTGCGCAGGTAAAGAAGGGTTCGACAAAGATATCCGATGCCCCTGAAGCTCCAAATCATTAATTTGCTCCGGCATTGGAATAGGACCGCCTTCGGTCAATTGACCGTAGCTGCACCGATTCAAATTATAGGTGCCTCCTAGTTGGAAATGGAACGTTTTGTCCATCAAACCGCCGTTCTTCACTTCAATGTTTTGTATTAAGCTGAATCTGCCACCATTGTCGACGGCCTCGAACGTCATCGCTACTTTCAGTTGATCCAGCTTGTAAGTGATGACGAGCATGCCTTGGGGTGTATAGCCGCCTTGCCAATTTTCAATTTCCTGGTTATGAAAGAAGCCAAAACCATGCGTTCCATTTCCCTCTCCCACTCCAGCAATTCGCTTTCGATAGGACCTGACATATTCAGAATCGTACCAAAGATCGTTTGGAAATGCGTCAAGGGAAGACAGGGTCAAATATCCCTTCAGCGGATGAAATGCATTCATCGTGCTGATTGTGCCGTTTTCTTTGATGCTTGCCGTTAAGCTGCCACACCCGATATCCAACGGCTTTTTGTTTTCATTGCTCTTTAGTACCGAGTATAGTTTCATAGGTATCACTTCTCCGACTTCATCTTTTTAACCTTTAACCGCACCATTCGTTAGAGCTCCTACAATAAAGCGCTGCAGGACAATGAAAGCGATCATGACAGGTAGAATACCGATCGAGCTTGCAGCCGCCAAATAGTGGGTCGTAATCGCGTCTGAGCTGTTTTTTAATGAAACAAGACCTAATGACATAGGAAACATATCCTTATCGTCCAATAAAATAAACGGAATAATAAACTGCGACCAGCTGGCAACCGCAATCAAAATTGTAACGGAAGCCACCCCCGGAATCGCTACCGGCAGCAGAACTCTCCACAACGTGGACCAGCGGGAACACCCATCCACAATAGCCGCCTCATCCAGCTCGATAGGGAGCGTATCCAAATATCCTTTCAGGAACCATGTCGTAAGCGGGATCTCAACGGCTACATAAACAGCAATTAATCCAGCCGAATGGTTGATGAGTCCAATTTGCGAGAATAACCGGTAGAGCGGAATCGCAATAATGACCGGCGATATCATTTGAAAGACGAGAATCATCAGCATCACGGGGCGTTTCATTTTAAACTGGAACCGGGAAAGCGCATAGGCCGCGGGAAACGACAGCAGCAGGGTTAATCCTATGGTAACCACTACAATTTTCACTGAATTCCACATGTAATGGAAAATGTCCATATTTTTAATAACGAATGAATAGTTTTGGAATTGCGGTGCTTTGGAAAACCAGATCGGTGGCGTCAAAAATAGTTCAGGAACTGATTTTAACGATAACGAAATCACCCAGAAGACTGGAAAGGCGAAAAAACAAAAGACGATGAAATAGCCTGCATAGATGGCCGTATTTTCCAATCTGTATTTTGCATATTTACTCATGTCTGCTCCACCTACTTCCTTTCAACAAACCGAAAATACAAACCTGTCATCGCCAAATTGATGAGCAGTAGAATAACCGCCGTAGCCGCTCCTTGACCTAAATCAAAAAGCTGGAAAATTTGCGAATGGACATTTAAAGCGATGACCTCTGTGCTTTTGCCAGGTCCTCCTGCCGTTAAAGCCATGACCATATCAAAAGTGTTGAAAGTAGCTACCACACTCGTAATCATGTTGATGAACAAGATTGGCGCCAGAATCGGAATAATGATTTTGACCAGCGTTTGGAACGAGCCCGCACCGTCGATTTTTGCCGCTTCCCGCACATCCCCAGGCACCGTCTGAAAGCCGGCATAAATCATAATCATGCAAAAAGCCGTTCCCCGCCAAATGTTCGCTAACGTAATGGAAGCCAGTGCGGTATGGGGGTCAGACAGAAAAGGGATCTTCGAAAAGCCCATGGAAGTGACGATATAATTTAAAATACCTGCATCTGATTCGTTATACAGCATGCTCCAAATAATGCCTATGATGACGCCGGGAATCGCCCATGCGGAAAGGACAGTTGTCCGAACCAGAACGGTTCCGATGAGCTTTCGTTTATTTCCCAAATCGACCAATAGCGCTATCATAAAGCCGAGCAGCATTTGAAAAAACACACTGCCCGCCACAAAGATGAGCGTAATGCTTATCATATGAAGCAGATCAGGGCTATTCAGCAATTTCCTATAAGACAGCAAGGTGTAGGTATAATCAGGATCCATTAAATTGGCATTTGTAAAACTGGATCGAATGACTTCGATGACCGGGTATACAAAGACAAGGAGCAGAACGATGGCTGTCGGCAGAAGCCAAGGAACCGGGGAATTGCTCCCCAGCCCCTTCGGCCATGACATTTTAGACGGTGTTTGAAGCTGCTTTATAGGATTTGAAGATTCGTGAGTACTTATCATACTTTCTCACAACCCTTACTTTTGAGTTAGGACTTTCCATGCATTATTCAGCGCGTCTTCAGGCGTTAGGCTGCCAGACACCACGCTCGATGCGGCAATTTGCAGCTGCTCTGAAATGACAGCGTAATCATCTGAAGCCGGACGCGCCTTGCCTGTTTTCTCCATAATTTCACGGAACGTTTTGGTAAACTCGTTGCCTTTGAAATCAGCATGGTCATAAATCGACTTGCGAGGAGGCAAATAACCGCCGATTGTCGTCCAATTCGCCATTCCTTTGTCGCCCATGTACGTTTGCATGAGGAAATCGAAGGCTGCCTTTTGCTTATCCGGATCTTTCGTGAAAATCCCCCATGCCCAGCCGCCTGACATCGCTACGGCATTATCGCCGCTCATCGTCGGAACGGATGCTACGGCAAACTTCGCGAAGCGCTCTGCGCCCAGCGTATCCTTCAATTGTTGAACCTGCCAGTTGCCCCCGATAAACATAGCTACTTTGTCCGTGGCAATATCCCCGTTCTGATCCGCTTCATTCTTGATATTCGCAGACCGTTTCGGAGTAACTCCCGTATCGGATACCTTCTTCAGGAAGTTAAACACGTTCAGCATCTTCTCCCGGTTGGCACCCTCGCCGAATGCAGCCTTACCGTCTTTATTCACCAATTCTCCGCCTTGCGACAGGAACATCGGCAGCACGACGGAAACGGAAGCCGCTTCGGCACGTCCAGCCGGCATTAATAAGGCATCGTAACCAGCAGCTTTCAGCTTGGTGCCGACTTGAATCACTTCATCCCAAGTTTTTGGCGGAGTGGGAACGAGATCCTTGCGGTAGTACAAGACCCTGGTATCCGTTGTGAACTGAATGCCGTAAATTTTACCATCCGGCCCTTTCATAATATTTTGTGCAAACGGGAAGAAATCATCGATTTTCAAGCCTGCTTTTTCAAAGTAGCTGTCCAGCGGTTGTAAATATTTATAAAATTTCGGAAGCATATAAGCATCGATCATCGCAGCATCCGGAGCCCGATCTCCCGAAGCCAAAATCATCAGATTGGAAACTTTGCCGTCATAATCACGAGAATCGATTTCCACATTCGGATGTTCTTTTTTATAGCTTTCTAAAGAGGCATTAATGTATTCCACACGTTTAGGATCGGAAGATTTGGCCGAATACGCTGTATGCGCCATCCATTGGAACGAAACCTTCTTATTCGTTGATTCCGTTGCAGCGGGAGTCGTTGCTTGCGCTTGCTCTGTAGTCTTTGGCGCCGAACTGCTTCCACAACCGCTAAGAACCGCTGAAAGGCCTACCGACGTTATCAAGGTACCCATAACTAATTTGCTTTTTTTCATGAAAAATGCCTCCCTATTTATAATAAAATCATTGTTGCCGTATGGATTGAAGGCGAGTGCGCAGAATCCTTCAGAAACATTTCCGAAAACGTTTTCGGAAATGATGAAAAAAATTTACTGCTTTGGTATAGTAGTACTGCTGCGAACAATATACTGGGTAGGAATTTTAACATGCCGGGTCGTTCCATCGTTCTCTTGCATGATGTCAATTAGAATTTTGGAGGCCGTCTCCCCCATTTGCAGCCGCTTCTGATGAACCGTAGTTAGAGGCGGATTAAAATATTGTGCGGAGTCGATATCATCAAAACCCACAACAGAAACATCCTCCGGTACCCTTTTACCGAGTTCCTTCAAAGCATCGATCACCCCGAAAGCCATAAGATCGCTGGAGGCAAATACGGCAGTAAACTCCGTTTCCTGTGAAAAGATTTCCTTCGTCAGCCGGGCAGCTTCCTCCCGCGAATATTTGCCATATTGAATCCAACTATCCTGGGCGGATAGTCCATAATGCTGGCATGCCTTCTTAAACCCTTCAATGCGGTCATAAGAACCCTTGGCAATCGTATCTCCGGCGATCTTCAAAATATGGCGGTGCCCCAGCTTAATCAAATGCTCAGTAGCATCCCAGGCTCCAGCTTCGTTATCCGATTCCACAAAATTCACTTTCATGCTGGCCTGCGGCAAACTGTCGATATACACCGTCGGGAACGCCTCATGCAGCTCGTGAATCTTCTCATCCGTCCTTTTGTTCCCAGTCAGAATGAGAATGACGCCATCCACTCCTTTTTCATGGCACATCGCTTTGTAGCTCGACGTATCCCGCTTCTGGTTAGAGAAAATCAGCAGATCATAACCCGCTTCGCCAAGTACATTCTTAATGGAACTAAAATAATCGACCAAAAAGGGACTATCGAATCCGGAATTGGTTTGATCGCCAAAAAAGACCCCCACAGTTTTCGTTGATTTGGTAATTAGCCCCCGTGCCATAAAGTTCGGGACGTAATCCATCTCTTTCGCTATTTCCAAAACTTTCTTCTTAGTTTCTTCTTTAATATCCTCGTAGCCGTTTAGCGCTTTTGATACAGTTGAAACAGAGACGCCAGCCAGTTTAGCTATTTTCTTTATATTGGTCATTGACTAGCCTTCCCCCTAATCCGAAAACGTTTTCGAAAGTTAGTATAGCATATTGTTGTATGCGTTTGCAATGGTTTTTTCGAAAACGTTTTCGGAAATATTGATCTAGGGAACTTAATATTCATGGCCGATTATTTGTTCCAATGTTTGTGATATAATAATAAGGAATGGAGTTGATCATAGATGCATCGTTTGCTTGATCCTCGAAATGATTTTGTATTTAAGCGAATTTTCGGCAGCGAAGAGAACAAAGACGTACTACTGGCATTTCTGAATAATACTCTGATCGATTCCAACGAATCTCCACTCACCGAGATTATACTATTGAACCCGTATTTAGACAAAGATGCTTTGCACGACAAGCAATCCATCTTAGACATACATGCTAAAACGATCGATGGTAAACTCATAAATATTGAGATACAGTTGTTTAACCGATATGATATTGACAAAAGAACACTGTTCTATTGGAGCAAACTCTATTCCGGTCAATTAACGGAAGGTCAATCCTACAGAGAATTAAAAAAGTCGATTACAATCAACCTATTAAATTTCAACTATATAGCCAATGAACGTTATCACAATATATTCCATCTTCGTGAAGATCACACGAATATAATTTTAACAGAAGATATTGAAATTCATTTTTTAGAATTAGCCAAACTGAACGAACAAAGCATCTATATTAATGGTGGCTTGGTGAACTGGCTGTTGTTCTTGAAAGGAACCGAAAAAGAAAAGTGGGAGGTACTTGCCATGAATGAACCCGCGCTGCAAAAGGCAATGAATACGTTGGAATTTTTGAGCCAGAATGAAGAAACTCGAAGGCTTTATGAAATGCGGCAAAAAGCACTCCATGATGAAGCATCGTTAATTGAAGGAGCTAAAGCCGAGGGAATAGAAATTGGAGAACGACATGCTAAAATCACTCTAGCAAAAAAACTTCTTGCAAAAAAGATGGATATTTCTTTTATCGTTGAAGTAACGGGCCTGCCTGAAGAGGATATTCAAAATTTGTCTTTGATTCAGTAATCTCCTTCGGTATGCTCAGAAGATTTCTCAATGTACACTGTAAATGTCGGAGAACCTTATGTTAAGTAGGGTTCTCCGACATTGTTTGTTTAACTGATCAATGGAGACTCTATGCATATTTATTGCTCAAAATCCTTTAAACTCCCTTTCAAACTACAACTACGCACTTTAACCCCTTACCAAATAAGGGTTATTTGCCATGACATAAAAAAAAGGAACCCAGCCAACGGGGCCAGGTTCAAAAAGTTTTATATTAAAAAGGGGGTCTTGCTTATTATAATACCTCCCAAACATTATGAAACCATAACAGGAATATTTCATTTATGTTACAAATTAGAAAACGCTTTATCCTTTTCCTCCAAGAGCTCTTTTATACGCCGCTCCCCCTCCCTTTTATTGTATACTGCTCAGAAAATGTAATAAATCCGTAAACCCCGCTCAAAAGTGTTGCACCTTCCCCTCCACTAGCATATAATAATTATATCTTAATTAGAATTATTATAAATAAGGAGAGTTCCTATGAACACTGAATACGACTACCACCATCTCCATCACGTCAAAGAACAAACGAAATCCCGAAAAACATTATGGGTGACCCTTGTGCTAACCGCCTTTTTCACTATCGTAGAAATTATCGGCGGGGTGCTCTCGAATTCACTCGCACTGCTTTCCGATTCGGCTCATATGATCTCGGACGTCATCGCGCTAGGTTTAAGCATGATCGCTCTGCACCTCGCAACCAGGCAGCCGAATGCACGCTTCACGTTCGGGTTCCTGCGTTTTGAAATCATCGCTTCCTTCCTGAACGGCCTCGCCCTCTGTGTAATCGCACTGGGAATATTCATCGAGGGCATTCAGCGTATTATCCATCCCCAGCCTATTCAGCTAGGGCTCATGCTTGTCATCGCATCGATCGGTTTCATCGTCAATCTGGTGCTTACGCTCGTTCTCCATAACAGCGTGAAGGAAGAAGACAATCTGAATGTCAAAAGCGCGCTATGGCACTTTTTTGGCGATTTGCTCAGCTCGGTTGGCGTCATCGTTTCTTCTATCATTATTTATTATTCTGGCTTGCTTTGGTTCGATCCGCTCATTTCCATGGTGATCGGCGGCATTATTTTTATCGGCGGCAGCAAAATCATTCGTGAATCGTACCTGATTCTCATGGAATCGGTGCCTGAGCGCTTCAATCTCGATGAGATTCGCAAGCAGATTGCGCAGGTAGAAGGCGTGGAAGATGTACATGAAATGCATCTATGGGCCGTTTCGACGGATCATTACTCCTTAACCGCCCATGTGTTCATCTCCCCCAACATTCAACCGTTCTGCGTGATTCTGGCCATTAATGAAACGCTCAAAAGCAAATACGGCATCGAGCATGCCACGATACAAATTGAGCATGCCGAAATAAACCCGCACGGGGAGTATGGCAAACAATTTTTAATGCATCAAAGACGCACTAGCACAACTTCCAGCTCCTTACCCATCCATTAAAAAACAAAGACCATCGATCCCTCAGCCAAGGCGATCAATGGTCTTTGCTAGTTTCCCGTAGATTTCCGTTCAATCATTTCTAAATCGATAAACAACTCATGTCCTGCAACACGCGGCAAATACATCTCAAGCAGCTGCGTATTCTCCTCGTCCAATTCTTCCCCGATTTCCCGCATGAGGAATGCCGCAACCAAGCTGGTCTGCAAATCAACGGGCATCTCGAAGCTGGTAATGGATGGAAAGCTCGCCCTGGCGAAAAATTCATTGTCCATACCGATGAGCTGAACGTCTTCAGGCACCCGGATACCCCGCTCATGGCATACAGCCAGAAGCTCCAGCGATAACGCATCATTGAAGGTATAAATACCGATAGGCCGCAGATCGCCGCTTAAGCGAAGCGCTTCGTCCAAGGTGCCGACGACTCCCAGCTCCCCCGCATCCAAAAGCGCATGCACGACGGATTCTCCATGTTCGGCAAGCCCCGCCTCAAAGCCTTGGATACGCTGCTCGTTAGCTCCCATCCCCATGCGTCTGCCCGCATAGACAACAGACCGACAGCCATTTGCCAGAAAATGCTGCACAGCTTGCGATGAGGCCTTCGCAAAATCCAAATTAACCGCCAGTTTGACAATTTCGCTAGGCCATCCCCAACCATTGAAGATAACGAGTGGCGTTCCTTCTCCGACCAGTTGCTGTGTAGATTGCATGCTCATCGCCAAGCCATGGCTCACTAAGCCGTCTACTCTGCGCTGCAATAAATGCTCCAAATGGCGCTGCTCAATCTCCGGGTCCATCCCTGCTGCTGAAAACACGGATAAATGATAGCCGAAATGATGCACTCTCTGTTCCAGCTTCTCTGCAAAACGCCCATAGTAGCCGCCAAAATGGGGAATAATCAGCCCCAGCTCATAGGACCTGCGGCGGCTCAAATTGGTTGCCATGACATTCCGGCGGTAACCGAGCGTTACAACCGCTTCTTCCACTTTGCGGATCGTTTCGGGCGCCATCGGCACTTTTCTGCGGTTGATGACATTCGAAACCGTAGCAATGGAAACTCCGGCTGCCGCGGCCACATCGATAATGGTAGGCTGTTTGCTCTTACTCATAGGACTTCCCTCATTCTTCATATGTATAATTCATTTTATCGATAAAGCCAATCATTCGTCAATTGGAACAGTAAAAGTAAATTTTCCAGAGAATGTCCAGCAGCATCAAAAAAAGCTTAGCCGTCAACACGGCCAAGCTCCGGTTTATTCCTCCTGATGTCCAATCAGGGAGATGATCTGCTTTTTCAACTTATGGAAAGCTGCCGAATCCTTCACATCTTCCACTTCCCGCAGTCCACGAGGAATCACGATTTCTTTGCGGATCGTGCCCGGATGGGCCTGCATCACATACACCCGCTCAGACAGGAAGATCGCTTCTTCGATATCGTGCGTAATGAAGACAACCGTCGTCTTCTCCTTCTCCCAAATGCGCAGCAGCAGCTCCTGCATCGCATTCTTCGTCTGCGGATCAAGCGCCCCGAACGGTTCATCCATCAGCAGCACTTCCGGGTTGTTCGCCAGCGCCCTCGCAATGGCGACACGCTGCTTCATCCCGCCGGAGAGCTCCTTCGGAAGCGATTTGGCGAACTTGCGCAAGCCGACAAGCTCCATGAAATGATCGGCGATGGCCCTTTTCTCGAACAAGGGCACTCCTTTCAGCGTAAGGCCGAACTCAATGTTCTCCCTCACGGATAGCCATGGAAACAACGTGTAGGACTGGAACACCATTCCGCGATCCGCGCCGGGACCGTCGATCTCATGCCCTGAGAGGGTGAGGGAGCCGCTCGTCATCGTTTCTAATCCTGCAATAATTCGCAAGAGCGATGACTTGCCGCAGCCCGACGGACCGACGAAGCTAACGAATTCATGAGCATCGACATGGAAGGACACGCGGTCGAGCGCAACAAACTGCGACTTCTTGCTGCTGTACACTTTCGATACATTCTCAGCCTTAATTTTGCTTACGGTCGTGTCGTTCTCATTCACCGGCTCGCTGGACAGGGCGTGTTGTGCATGCATCATTTAGCGTCTTCCTCCTTCCAGCCATGGGAAAAATCTGCGGTGACAGTAAGCAAACGTACGGTCCGTCATCAGACCGAGCAAGCCGATTGCGATGATGCCCACGAAAATCTGATCGGTATTCAGAAACCGCTGCGCCTTCATGATGGAGAACCCCAGCCCGCTGCTCGCCGCAACCAGCTCGGCTACGACAAGATACGTCCATGCCCAACCGATAATGAGTCGCAGAGTGTTCATCAAATCCGGCAGCAGCGCGGGGATCAGCACTTTTTCAATCGCTTGCCAGCGATTCGCGCCCAGTGTGTACGAGGTTTGCAGCAAATCGCCCGATACCGATCGCGTATTGTCCGCCACCATCAGCATGAGCTGAAAGAAGCAGCCGATGAAGATGACGATCACCTTCGCCCATTCCCCAATACCTGCCCATACCATAATAAGCGGAATGAACGCAGTTGCCGGCATATAGCGGATAAATTCGGTCGGAGGAACGAGCAGCGCTTCCGCAAACCGGAATGTCCCCGCCAGAATTCCCAGCGGAATGCCAAGCAAACACGCCAGCAGGAAGCCCGCCCCTACCCGAAAAATGCTCATCCCGACATGATGCCAGAAGACAGAGTTCTGCAGCTGAATGGCAAATTGACGAAGCACGACATCCGGTGTCGGCAAAAACGTTCGATTAACAAAATTGCCATAACTCAGCACACTCCAGACGGCAACCGCCAACACAATAATGAGTACAGTCCCCGATATATACGTTCTGCGGTTGATGTCGCCCCGAATGGCAAACAACGCGGATCTGCGCCTTTTTTTCAAAGTTGTCTCCATAGAGCACCTCATTCATCTGTTATTTCTTACGCTCCTTCATCACTTCTTCGACAAAATGCCCGTCCAGGAAGCTTTCCGCTTTCGGAATCGTGGTCAGCATCTCCAAGCCTTTCAAGAACTCGGCCGTTTTCTGTGAAGTGAAATGCAGCGAACTGTAGGTGTCGCCTTTTTGGAAAGCTTTCACATTGTCTTCCAGTTGGAAAATTTTCACGCTGTCGACCCCGGCTTTATACTCATCTACAGGTGTCTCTGCCGCTTTCGCCATGATTTGCAAGGACTCCTCCGGATTGGCCTTCCAATAATCCAACGCGTCGAACCAGGCATGGAGAATTTTTTTCACATCTTCGGGGCGGTTTTTCGTAATTTCTTCTTTAAAAACGAGCAGATCGGGAATGAGTCCCGGCGTATCCTTGGAGGAAAACAGCAGCTTGCCTTTGCCTTCCTGAATCGCTTTGCTTAGGAATGGCTCCCATAACACCGCTCCGTCCAGACTGCCTGAAATGAAGGCCGGTCCTGCATCGTTAACCGTCATATTCGTGTAAGAAACATCTTTCTCAGCAAGCCCTGCCTTCTCCAGTGCAGTAAGCATGAGCAGATGATCGACCGTCCCCAGCTCCGTCGCCACCTTCTTGCCTTTCAATTCCTGCAAGGAATTAATGTTAGGTTTTACGACGACACCGTCTCCGCCGTTGGAGTTATCGTTCACCAGCACGGCCTTGAGTGGAATCCCTTTGCTCGCAGGCGCGAGCGTATCGCTTAAGGTTTGGCTGTTCGCGTCGACTTTGCCTGAGGCAAGCGCAGACAACGAATCGCTGTACACCGGGAACCAAACGAGATCAACCTTTACGCCATTTTTCTCGAAGAACCCCTTCTCCTTAACCAAATACCAAACAAACCATCCCGGCCATGGACTGAGCGCCAATTTGATCGGCTGATCTGTTCCGCCGGCTCCCGTGCTTGTTGCCCCCTTGCCCGAGCATCCGCTCACAACCGTAAAACCGAGTAACAACGCCACCATCAGCAATACCATTCTTTGTCTCATTCCGCTTCTCCCTCTCCCTTTACATTGGTAAAAAGAAAAACCCGGAACGATATCATATGCTGATATCCTCCCGGGCTTTTATCCCTCCGTGTGCACGGCAACCGCCGTGTGTCTTCTCTTGGACCAGACCGACAGCCTTCATCTGCCGCGGAACCCTAGAAAACAAGTTTGCTATGAGGTTGTTTACTTGCTCTTGCATTTGTCTTTATCATACTCAGATCCTATTCACATGTCAATATACATGACACAAAAAATATTTCATTGCCAAATCTCTACTTCGTGTAATAAAATATTACATATCCTCCGACTTACAATACCTCCAGCATTTTAGCCCCTTACAAAGGCAAAAAGCCCGATCCCCTGTCGCTCAGGGAATCGGGCTTTATTCATATTACACGCCTAACCATTTCTTGAACAAATGTTTGGTTGTGTCTGCATTCAAAGCTGCGATGGAAGTCGTCAGCGGAATGCCTTTCGGACAGGAGCGTACGCAGTTCTGCGAGTTGCCGCAGCCTTCGATACCGCCATCGGTCATAAGCGCATCCAGACGTTCCTCTTTGTTCATTTCACCTGTCGGGTGAGCATTGAACAACCGAACTTGGGAAAGCGCGGAAGGTCCGATGAAGGAGTTCTTGTCATTCACGTTCGGACAAGCTTCGAGACATACGCCGCAAGTCATACATTTGGACAGTTCGTATGCCCATTGACGCTTCGACTCCGCCATACGCGGACCTGGACCAAGATCATACGTTCCGTCAATCGGAACCCACGCTTTAACTTTCTTCAAAGCGTTGAACATGCGTCCACGGTCGATGACAAGGTCACGCATAACCGGGAACGTGCTCATTGGGGCTACGCGAACCGGCTGCTCCAGCTTATCGATCAGAGCCGAACATGCTTGGCGCGGCTTGCCGTTAATGACCATGGAGCAAGCTCCGCACACTTCCTCCAGACAGTTGGATTCCCAACAAACCGGCGTTGTTTTGTCGCCGCGCGCGTTCTTTGGATTACGCTGCACTTCCATCAAACCGCTGATGACGTTCATATTGGGACGATAAGGAACTTCGAATTCCTCGGTATAAGGCTTAGAATCCGGACTCTCTTGACGAGTCACGATAAACTTCACGGTTTTTTGTGCGCTTAGTGTCTCAGCCATGATTAATGTCCTCCCTTTTTCTTCTCCGTGGAGTAATCACGCTTCCGCGGTGCAATCAAAGATACATCAATGTCTTCATAGCTGATTTTCGGGCCGTCCGGCGTCCAATCGGCAATTGTCGTTTTCATGAAGTTATCATCGTCGCGTTCCGGGAATTCAGGCTTGTAGTGCGCGCCGCGGCTCTCGTTACGCATCAAGGCGCCAACCGTCATCGCTTCAGCAAGCTCGAACATGTTCCAGAGTTGGCGTGTGAACGCTACCCCTTGGTTGTTCCAACGAGCTGTATCCGTAATGTTGATGTTGTTGTATCTTTCTTTCATATCCTTGATTCTGCTGATTGTATCTTCAAGACGATCATTGTAACGAACAACCGTCATGTTGGCATTCATCATGTCGCCCAGCTCTTTATGCAGAACATAAGCATTTTCTGTACCGCTGTTCATTTTGAGCAAGCTCTCATAGCGGTCTTGGTGACGTTTCTTCTCGCGATCGAAGACGATCGAGGAGGTATCGTCCGCATGCTTCTCTAAGCCGCGAATGTACTCAACCGCTTTAGGACCGGAAACCATCCCGTCATAGATAGCCGAAACAAGGGAGTTCGCGCCCAGACGGTTCGCACCGTGATGCTGATACTCACACTCGCCTGCAGCGAACAAGCCCGGAATGTTCGTCATCATGTTGTAGTCAACCCACATACCGCCCATGGAGTAGTGAACCGCAGGGAAAATCTTCATTGGGATTTTACGCGGATCGTCGCCCATGAATTTCTCGTAAATTTCCATGATACCGCCAAGCTTGATATCCAGCTCTTTCGGATCTTTATGGGAAAGGTCGAGGTAAACCATGTTTTCGCCGTTAATACCAAGCTTCTGATCGATACAAACGGAGAAAATTTCACGCGTTGCAATATCACGAGGCACCAAGTTTCCGTACGCCGGATATTTCTCTTCAAGGAAGTACCAAGGCTTACCGTCTTTGTACGTCCAAATACGGCCGCCTTCACCGCGTGCAGACTCGGACATCAAGCGAAGCTTGTCATCGCCGGGAATCGCGGTCGGGTGAATTTGAATCATTTCACCGTTCGCGTATCTTACACCTTGTTGGTATACGGCGCTCGCTGCCGTACCTGTGTTGATAACCGAGTTCGTTGTTTTACCGAAAATGATACCAGGACCGCCAGTCGCCAAAATTACAGCGTCAGCCGGGAACGTTTGGATCTCCATGCTGCGCAGATCCTGTGCCGCAATACCACGGCAAACATTTTCGTCATCCAGTACGGAACCGAGGAATTCCCAATGCTCGAACTTCGTTACGAGACCGGCTGTTTCCCAGCGGCGTACTTGCTCGTCAAGTGCGTACAGAAGCTGCTGCCCTGTCGTTGCGCCTGCGAACGCCGTACGGTGATATTTGGTACCGCCGAAACGGCGGAAGTCCAGAAGACCCTCTGGCGTACGGTTGAACATAACGCCCATACGGTCCATCAAGTGAATGATGCCTGGAGCGGCATCGCATAATGCTTTAACTGGCGGTTGATTCGCTAAGAAATCTCCACCGTATACTGTATCGTCAAAGTGCTCCCATGTGGAGTCACCTTCACCTTTTGTATTCACCGCACCGTTAATGCCGCCTTGCGCACACACGGAGTGGGAACGTTTCACAGGAACCAAGGAGAACAATTGTACGTGAACTCCGGCCTCCGCTGCTTTAATTGTCGCCATGAGTCCCGCAAGGCCTCCGCCGACGACGATGATTTTCGAATTAGCCACTTCTGTTCACCCTCCCTTAATGCCCCGAATGCGCTTCTACCGGAACTTGAAATTGCGTATCTGTAAATGCAGTCAAAGACATAATAAACATCACGGACATCACCACGAACAATACCATCCAAATAATGGAGGAGTAGCGCTGCGCACGCGGTCCAACCGTAATCCCCCAGCTGACAAGGAACGACCATAAGCCGTTGCAGAAGTGGAATGTCGCGGAAACGATACCAATGACATAAACCGTGAACATGACTGGATTCGTTGCGATGTCATGCATGGTCATACCGAGATTCTCGTGCGATACGTTGCCAAGAGCAACCTGCAAACGAGTCTCGAACAAATGCCAAGCTACGAACAGGAACGTAATAACGCCGGTTACCCGTTGAAGCATAAACATTTGGTTGCGGAAATAGCTGTAGTTTGAAACGTTATTACGTGCTTGATAGGCCACATACAGTCCATAAACGGCATGATAAAGAAGCGGAAGCCAAATTCCCACGATTTCCATCAGCAGGACCAAAGGCAGACCGTTCAACCAGTTAATTTGATCCACAAATGCCTGAGGACCCTTCGTTGCTTCATAGTTAGTGAGCAAATGCTCAATAAGGAAGAAGCCGACAGGAATTACACCAAGCAATGAGTGGATCTTTCGAAAGTAATACGAATTACCCATAATGTAACCAATTCCCCCCTCAACAAAATTTCATTAAACAATCCGACATGTTCTGACAAAACAAGCCACATACCATTCTACTCTCGCCGCAAACGAGCGTCAACCCATATTCATCCACGCCTATTTTACGCCTAAGTAGTAAGCGAATATACACTGCCGTCCAATAATTGTGAATAAAAAGTGACATGTACATCGTACCTCTTTCACGCTTATAATGGAAGTGCCGTTTTTTTATATATACTTATAACTTTTTTGCATATAAATTTGAATGCGGAGCTGAACAAACATGGAACTCTTGGATGTTTTCGCTGTTGTCGTCGAGCAAGTTAGCCTTAACAAAGCCTCTCAACTATTAAATATCTCGCAGCCCGCTCTTTCGCGCAAAATCATGAAGCTGGAAGAGGAGCTGGGCGTGGAGCTGTTCATCCGCAAAGGGAAGCGCCTTGAGCTGACCAAAGCAGGACAAATCTGCTACGACCACGCGCTGGAGCTTCGTCATCTGGAACGTAAATTTAAGCAGACCCTCCAGCTGTACAAAGCAGCAGGCACCCACTCTTCCATCACGATAGGCGCCAGCTTGACAACCCTGCAGGCGACTTTGCCCGATCTCATTACCGATTACCTGCAGGTCTACCCGCTCACAGAAATTAAACTGCTAACGGGCAAAACGCATGAAATCGTCACGATGGTCAAAGAGCATAAAGTCGACATCGGCATCGTCGCATCTCAAATTAATGCGTCCAGCCTGCACTGCGAGCCGCTTTTCGATGATCATCTCTGCTTGGTGCTTCCGCTGGGACACCCTTTTATCGATCGCGATGAAATCACCATGAACGATTTGAACGATCTGCCGATGATCCTCTTCTCCAAGGGCACGTGGTACCGCATCCTGATGGACGAGCTGTTTCACCGGTATACCATTCTTCCGAATGTCCAAATGGAAATCGATTCTTTCGAGGCCATCATCCGGCTCGTTTCCACCTGCAAAACAGCGACGTTGCTCCCCAAATCGTACTTGCGGGAAGACTTGATTCAGAATAATGAGTTAATTCTGCGTTATTTAACCGAATTAGAGCAGACCAAACGCACAACATCGCTAATTTACTCCGATCAGGCGACAGACAACCCGGAATCTCTCAAATTCATCGAACAGGCGATCAGCTATTTCACCAAGCGCCGGTGAATCGCCGGTCCGCTCAATCGATAAACTTATAACCGACTCCCCAGACCGTCCGAATCCGCCTGGGTTCTTTGGGATTGTCTTCGATTTTCTTGCGGAGATTGGCAATGTGTACATCGATGGCGCGATCGGTGACATAAGAGTCGAAGCCCCGCACGGTATGCAATAAATCCTCTCGGCTGTAAACACGGCCGGGATGATTAAGGAAGCATTTCATAATTTCGAACTCCGAATAGGTCGTTTCTACCGCTTGACCCTGAACGATGATCGAACGGGTATGAAGATCCAGTGAAATCTTGTTCATATCCCCCTGCATCTCGCCTGCTGTTTCCAGCTTTCCATCCTTAACCGCCTGCCCGTTTACACCATTGATTTCACTTGCTCTGTGATAAAAGTGGGAACGACGGATCAAAGCATGGACCCGCGCGCTCATTTCATGCATGCTAAACGGCTTGGACATATAATCGTCCGCCCCCGCACCCAGAGCAGCTACCCGTTCAACCACTTTATTCTTCATGGAAACAATCATGATGGGTACGCTTGACGTTATCCGAACTTGTTTGCAAAGCTGGAGTCCGTCCATATCGGGCAGCATAAGGTCCAGCAAGATGACATCAGGAGCAAACTGCCAGACCGCTTCCAATCCTTTTTGCCCTGTTTCCATCCGTATGACATGAAATCCTTCTTCGCCCAAATACATGGAAATCATATCGCCGATCATGGGATCATCTTCGATTATCAATACTTTATACATTCGGAGTCCACCTTCGCCTCGAATTCTCTCGCTGAGACCTACGAACCGGATCCGTGAGTTTCCGCCCCGTCCGATTTCGCTTCAAGCCCCAGCTTTTTCGCTACAAAAGCCGTTGTGCTTGCTTGGAAAAGGATGGTAATCAATACCGCCATAAAAGTAACACTTGCAATCAGGCCGCTGTGCTCGATCCCCATACCGGCCACCATCCCGCATAAAGCCGCAGGAATGACACCAGTTTCGCGAACCCAGAACATGAACAGAATTTCATTCCATTTCCACTTGGCTTTACGGTCAGGCCACGTACAGATCAGAACCGTCAGCGGTCGCGAAATAAAAATGAAGACAAAGATGACACCGAGGCTCGTCCAGAAATGTTCGAGAATGACGGGAAAATTCACTTGGCTGCCTAGAAGAATGAAAATGAGCATACGCATGATGACGGTAATATTTTCGGAAAAATGCTCCATTTCTTGCCGTTTGTCTTCCATATCGAGCTTGAACGTACCGGCGTTCCCCCAGATGAGCCCTGCCGTAAAGGTTGCCATAAAGCCGCTGACGCCAAGGAGTTCTCCAGCCATGTAAGCTCCTAATGATGTAACAATCATCGCAATCGTGGCATAGTCCTTTAGCATCCCTAGCTTCAAATGAGAGGTCAGGAAAGTCATAACGTAACCGATCGCAGCTCCGAGCAAAAGCCCGCCGAGTGCTGTTTTAACAAAATCAATGGCGCCTGAAAGCAAGGAAATTTCGCGTGTACCTAGAAGGATAGCAATGATGGAAAATGTCAAAATGGAAGCTGTCGCATCATTGAATGCCGACTCGCTTTCCACCGTCTCTCTGACTTTGGCTCGGATCTTGACCTGCTTAAACACCGGGATCAGTGTCGCCGGATCGGTAGAAGCAATAATCGCCCCAAGCAGCAAAGCATACAGCCAAGGCAAATTCAGCAGGACATGCGCGGCCGCCGCGACAACACCGCAGGTGATGATTACACCGGGAACGCTCAGCATGCCGACCGTCAGCCAGACTTGGCGCAGACCGGCGAGCTTGATGTTGCGTCCCCCGTCAAACAGAATGAGGGTGGAACCGATAACGAGGATGAATTGATTCGTAAAGGAAGCACTGGGTTCATGAATCCAGTGTAAGGCTTGGCCCGCAATCATGCCGGCCATAAGAAACAAGGCAACATCCGGCAGTTTCAGCCAGTTTGCCGCCTTGCCGAATAACATCCCAAGTCCGAAAATGAGCACAAGCAGCAAAATCACGTGTTCGACGAGTTGGGAAGTCGCATTGTCCATTATCGAATGACTTCGCTTTCGAATTCTTCAATTTGATCGTTCGTCCCGATAATGATCATGACATCATTCTCGTTCACGACGTCCGTTGCCGTAGGAGCAATAATAACCCCCGTTTGCTTGTTGACCGCCACAACGCTGCAGCCATATTTGGCACGCGGGTCCAGTTGTTTAATCGTTAGCCCGCACAGCCGTTTAGGTACGGAAAGCTCCGCAATGGTGTAATCTTTGGAAATTTCGATATAGTCCAGCAAATTCGGTGAATTCAGCTGGTGCGCCACGCGAATCCCCATATCGCGCTCAGGATAAATTACACGGTCAACCCCCAGCTTGTGCAGAACTTTCCCATGCAGCTCTGAAAGGGCTTTGGCTACAACCTTTTTGACCCCTAAATCCTTGAGGACAATGGCTGTTAAAATGCTGGATTGAATGTCGTCCCCAATGGCCACGACCGCGCAATCGAAATTGCGCACGCCCAACGATTTCAACACATCCTCATCCGTAGCGTCGGCGACAACGGCATGCGTAAGCTCATGGCTCATCTCGTCTACCGCTTCTTCGTCCTTGTCAATCCCCAGCACTTCATTGCCCAGCTTAATGAGCTCTTTGGAAATGCTTGCTCCGAACCGTCCAAGTCCGACAACTACATATTGCTTCTTCTTCATCTTTTGTGCTTCCCCTATCCAATCGTGATTTTACCCTCTGGGTATCTATATAATTCTTTCTCTTGTTTCGGCTGCAGCGCATACGCAAGAGTAATCGGGCCTAGCCGCCCGGCAAACATCGTCAAGCTGATGAGAATTTTACCGAACGTGGTTAAATCCGGCGTCAGCCCCATCGTCATTCCTACTGTCGCGAAAGCGGAGGTCACTTCAAACAAGATTTTCAATAACTGTGCGGATTCTGTCGTCGATAGCAGCATGGTTACGGTAATGACTAGAAACAAGGCCAACATCGTTAAGGTAATCGCCTTAAGAATGCGGTCCTTCGCCAGCCGATAACGGAAAATGACAATGTCCTCTTTCCCACGGATCATCGTCACAATGGCGGCGATCAAGATCGTAAACGTCGTCGTTTTGATACCGCCCCCTGTCGAACCTGGCGAAGCCCCGATAAACATGAGAATCACGATGAAAAATTGGGATGCCTGACGAAGCGCGCCGATATCCACCGTATTTGGACCCGCGGTCCGCGGCGCAACCGATTGAAAGAAGGAAGCCAGTATTTTGCCGCCCAAATCAAGCGAGCCCAGCGTTCTGTTATTCGTATATTCGAATATAAAAATGATAAGTGCTCCTGCTACGATAAGCGTTCCGGTCATACTAAGTACAACCTTGGAGTGCAGGGACAGCTTTCTCGTTTTGCGAAATTCCATCAAATCGGCCATCACAACAAATCCGATACCGCCAAGCACGATCAACGCCATCGCCACGAAGTTCACAACAAAATCATTCGCATATCCCGTGAAGGAAACGAAAGGAGCGTCGACGGTCCCGAATAAATCGAACCCTGCATTGTTAAACATGGATATCGCATGCCAAATGCCGAAATACAGCGCTTTAGAAAAACCGAGATCAAAGCTCCAACGAATCGTGAAAATGACAGCTGCAATCGCTTCGATGGATAAGGAATAAATGACAACTTTGCGGATTAGACGGACGATGCCTTCTATACTCCCTTGATTAAATGCCTCCTGAAGCACCAACCGCTCTTTAAGCGTAATTTTCTTGCGGAACATAATAGCCAGCAATGTCGCCATGGTCATAAAGCCTAAGCCGCCAACTTGAATTAAGCTGACGATCACGATTTGACCGAACATCGTGTAGGTGCTTCCGGTATCCACAACGACAAGCCCTGTCACGCAGGTAGCTGAAGTTGCGGTAAAAAGCGCATCGATAAAAGGAATGGACTCGCCTGTCGCGGATGCAAGCGGAAGGGTGAGAAGCCCCGCTCCGACAAAAATGATCACGGCAAATCCGAGAACTAGAATTTGCGGAGGTGTCATCTGCCAAATACTTAACTTTTTACTCATAAGGCCTCCTGATCTATGTGCAAAAAACAAGCCCTCATGTTTTGAGCGCTCTCAACGGTAGCCTTCCCCGTTATCTTGAAGTCATTCGGCTTATCATGCAAATATAGGTATTATATAACTGTTTAGATTGTATTTCCACACCTAAAATTCGCATTCTCTTTAAACTCATGGTAACGTGGAATTTATAGTTTCATATTTGTGAATTCAGAAGGGAACTTAACGATGCCAAGGCCTAAGTTAAACCGAATTCTCCTTATCCTTGCCTGTATAGGCATACTCCTTTATGCCGGCGTATCCGTGCTATATGGCTTACAACCCGAAGAAGCGCCTGCAGCCGAGAATCCTTCCATAACGAAACAACAAGCCGCAGCATACGCATCGACGTTTATCAATGAGCGGTACGCTGTTAAAGGGACGGAAACATTTGTCGCCTATCAATCCAAGAAAGAACGCAGCGGATATTTGCAAAAGGAACATTTGTCCGCGAAGTATGACGAAACATACGGCAAACGCTACCCTTTGGACTACTATCAAGTAGATGTGACAGATCCCAAGAAAGACCGTCAATTTGAGGTTGAAATTAATTACACGGACGGTACCGTGGTCGGATGGCGGGAGACGTATTATGGCAGCGGGGAGCATGCGCTCATCAGCAAGCAGAAAGCCGACATATTGGCCAAGCAGGAAATGCGGGCGCGGGGGCTTGACCCCGATGACATGAAAGCCATCGATAAAGAAGAAGCCGGACAGCAAGCTTCCGGACTCGTTCTATACTATGAAAAACAATCCCAGCCGATGGGCGAGGCGAAATTGCAAGTCCGCACGCAATTCGACGATCAAAGCTTGGTTGGCTACAGCGTTGTATTCAGCGTACCCGCTTCGCATTTGGCTTGGCTGGATGCCCAGGACCGCTCCGCTTCCGTTATGACCTGGATTTCCATGGGTTCCACACTCATCATGACTCTTGCAGCCATCGTCTTTGCCATTATGTACCGGAAACAAATGAAATTCAGCAACGGCTTGCTGCTTACCGCTATTTTCTTAGCGATCTACATGACAAATAATTTTAATATGTATCCTTCATTCCGATCCATGAGCGGCGTCGGGTCGGACGCCCAATTCGCCACATGGGCAACCATCGTGTTCATGAATATGCTGGCGCTTGCACTCGCCCTTTCGCTCTATCTTTCATTGGTGGCAGGCAACGGCTTATGGAAAGCGATCGGACAGCCCAAATGGCCGTCTTGGAAAGAACACAAGTTTGGCGCGGAAGTATTTTACGGCATGGGACGCGGCTACTTGCTGGCCCTCTTCATTCTCGGCATTCAGCAGGTTCTGTTCTATACCGGCGACGTACAGTTCGATGTTTGGGCCGTCAACGATCCGTCCGATTCGATACTCAACATGGTAGAGCCCCGCTTCTTCCCATTGATGGCTTGGGTTGCGGCGATTTCGGAAGAAGCCACTTACCGTCTGCTCGGCATCATGCTGTTTAAAAAGCTTTTCCGCAATAACTTTATTGCGATTGTCATCCCTAGTGTAATCTGGGCGGCCAGCCATACCCAGTATCCGATCTATCCGGTCTACACCCGGTTAGTCGAAGTTACGATCATCGGCATTATTCTCGGTTATGTGTTTCTCAAGTACGGCTTTATTACCGCCGTCTTCGCTCATGCCTGCATGGACAGCATCCTGATGGGAATGTCACTCTTCTCCTTAGGACATGCGGGCGATGTGCTTGCAGGCATCTTCTATCTCCTGCTCCCTGCACTCGTCGGCTGCTTCCTGGCCTGGCTGCACGGAAAAAGGCGGAGCCCCCTTATTCCTGGGGAGCCGCCGCCTCGCCTTGGAGCGCTTTAAGAATCTCGCCCGCTAACTTTTCACCTATACCCAGAGGCTTGAAGTCTTGGACTTCGGCCTCTTTTATTTTGCGCACAGAGCCAAAATGCTTTAGTAGCGCCTTCCTCCGCTTCTCCCCGATACCGGGAATCGCGTCGAGCTGGGACACGACCATGGACTTCGCCCTCGTCTCCCGATGGAACGTAATCGCGAACCGGTGAACCTCGTCTTGAATTCGCTGCAGCAGGTAAAATTCCTGGCTGTCGCGCGGCAGCGGAATCACCTCTGCGGGATCGCCCATCATCAGCTGCGCTGTTTTATGCTTCGCATCCTTGACGAGACCGCAGATTGGAATGAACAGGCCCAGCTCATTTTCCAGCACGTCGACTGCTGCGGCAATTTGCCCTTTGCCCCCGTCCACGACAATGAGATCAGGCATCGTCAAATTGTCCTTGAGCACGCGCTCGTATCTGCGGCGTATCACTTCGCGCATCGTTTCGTAGTCGTCCGGACCGACGACCGTTTTCACTTTATATTTGCGGTACTCTTTGCGATCGGGCTTGCCGTCCACGAAAACGACCATTGCGGATACCGGGTTCGTCCCTTGAATGTTCGAGTTATCGAAGGCTTCGATCCGGCGGATTTTGCCCATGCCGAGCCACTCGCCGAGATTTTCCACCGCTTTGGTCGTGCGGCTCTCGTCCCGCTCGACCAAGCGGAATTTCTCTTCCAGCGCGTTGCGGGCGTTATCCTTCGCCATATCGACCATTTGCTTCTTCAGCCCGCGCTGCGGAATGTGGACCTTGACCTTGAGCCACGATTCCAGCGCCTCGCGGACATCCTTCTCTTCCGTCTCAGCCTGTTCCGAAGGCTCGGGCAGGAAGATCTCTTTCGGCAGCGCCGGATTGTCGATATAGACCTGCGTCACATAAGTCATGAAATCACTATATTCGTCCCCGTAATACGGAAACAGCGAGACATGCCGCTCGATCAGCTTGCCTTGACGCATATACTGGATATGCACGGCCATCCAGCCCTTATCTACCGCGTAGCCGAACACATCGCGGTCCTGCGCGTCGACGGCGTTGATCTTCTGCTTCTCCATGACCGCGTCGATGCTCATGATATGATCGCGCAGTTCCTTCGCGCGCTCGAAGTTCAGTTCCTCGGCTGCGGCCAGCATCTTGGTCGTCAGCTCTTCTTTAATGACCTCGTGTCCCCCGTTCAGGAAACGAGAGATTTCCTGCACCATCCGCTCATTCGTCTCGGCGGATACTTCGTACTCGCAAGGCGCCAGACACTGCCCGATATGATAGTATAGGCATACTTTATCGGGCATCGTCTTGCACTTGCGCAGCGGATACAGCCGGTCCAGCAGCTTCTTCGTCTGCTGGGCTGCAAAGGCGTTCGGATAAGGGCCGAAATACTTCCCCTTATCCTTGTACACCCGCCGCGTGACTTCCAGGCGCGGCTGCGCTTCATGTGTAATCTTGATGTAAGGGAACGTCTTGTCATCCTTAAGCAGTACGTTGTACCGCGGATGATGCTGCTTAATCAAATTACACTCCAGAATGAGCGCCTCCATGTTCGAGGAGGTAATGATATATTCAAAGTCGCGGATTTCGCTGACTAGTTTTTGCGTCTTCGCACTGTGGCTTCCTGTGAAATAGGAGCGCACCCGGTTTTTCAATACTTTCGCTTTGCCCACATAAATAATCGTGCCTTCGCGGTTTTTCATAATATAACAACCCGGCTTATCCGGCAATAACGAAAGCTTATGCTTAATCAATTCCAGACGCTGTTCACGGACGGCTGCGTCCTCATGCTCATGTTCCAAATCCGACATGATTCCTTTCTCCTTTCGCGCACAAAAAAAAAGCTCATTTTCAGCATAGCAGAAAATGAGCTTTTTCACACGAACAATTGTTTCTAATTCGAAACAACTTATTGATGACGGGATACTACGTTTTTCAGAGCATCTTTGGATTGGAAACCAACCACTTTGTCAACAGGCTGGCCGTCTTTGAAAACGATCAGCGTTGGGATACTCATAACGCCAAAGCGAGCAGCGGATTCCGGATTGTCATCCACGTTTACTTTTGCGATTTTCAAGGATTCAACTTCTTTATCAAGCTCTTCCAAAACAGGAGCGATCATTTTGCAAGGTCCGCACCAAGGCGCCCAGAAGTCTACAAGTACTGTACCTTCACTTTCAACTTCAGCTTTAAAGCTGTTATCAGAAACATTCACGATTGCCATGATAGTTCCTCCTTCTAAGAATAGATTTATAACATCAAGTAGTAACTTGCTACCGATGAACGTCAACATGTAAAGTATACCACACCTATAGGCCATTTCAACCAAACCATAAGTTAGCAATTCGGCGGCGCTGAAACCTACTTAGCCGGCATACCTACAGGCAGCCCTTGAAGCCTTTGCTGCTCGATATACGCAATACGATCCTTCAAATTCGCTTGCAGCATCTGCAGCATTTCCATTTGCCGCTCAATGTCCTGCAGCTTCTCTGTGTAGAGTGGCAGCAGATCGTCGCATTGGGACTCCTGGTTTTTCATGACGCAGTTTAGGAAGCTTTCAATTTGTTCGGTCGTAAAGCCCAGGCTCAAATAAAATTGAATGGTTTTCACGCGCTCAACCGCCATTTGGTTAAACACCCTATAACCGTTTTCTTCGCGCTGCGTCGCGATAAGTCCTTTAGCCTCGTAGTACCGCAAGGAACGAATGCTGGCCCCCGTAAGCTTGGATAATTCACTAATCCGCATGGCTTTCACCTTTTTCCTTTTCCTTGATCAAGTAAGGATGATGTTATTGTAAACCATAACACTAATGTTAGAGTCAAGACTTATTTTACACTTTCCGCCGCTGTCTGTTATTGTTTTCATAATTGTCACTTCCATAAGCTTTACAACTTTCGACGAATTTGGGTATACTAAGCTTAAACTTCGAATGTCGGACGTTAGGGGGTAACCACATGAGCGATCCTAAACACCCTGAGCTTCACGTGTATGAAGAGCCGCGCAACGATTTCATGGATGTAGGTATCGGATTTGGCGTGTTCTTTGGCATCTTGTTTATCATTGCAGCCGTTGCAACTGCTATCCAAGTGATGAAATAGGGCCTGTACAAGCCTATAAGTGAACCGCTTTGCACTGCTGTGTAAAGCGGTTTTTTCATTAGATCAATTCCCTATTTATTTGCAAAAAAGGAGATTATCGACCGAAATGATTATCGTTCATCCAGACCGCCAAAAACTTATTTCGTATATCGGCTTAACGAACGCTGATTTACAGCTTTTAAAAAGCAAAGAAGAAGCCTTCAAACACATTGTAGACAAGCTGGTTGACCAGCTCTATGCAGAAATCATCCAAGAGCCTGAACTGGTGGCTATTATTAAGCAACACAGCACGATTGAGCGGCTCAAGGAAACGCAGCGCTGGTATTTTCTATCCATGGCATCCGGACTTATTAACGATGAATACATAACGAAGCGGCTGTTTATAGGCAAGGTGCACTCGCGCATCGGCCTGACAACCTCCTGGTATTTAGGTACTTATTTAAAATACACCGACATCGCCTCGCAGCATTTTAAAGAAACGATGCCTGACGAGTGGATGCATGTACTGCATGCTCTAAGCAAAATGTTTAACTTGGACAGCCAGCTTGTGCTGGAAGCCTACGAGCAGGATGAAAAGCTGAAAATTCAGACGCTGGTGGACGAGCAAAATGTGATGCTCACAACGATCTCCCGCGCTGTGCAAGACCTCGCTTCCATGATGGTCGAGCTTGGCGGCAGCTCCCAATCCGTGGCCGATACGGCGATCAAAACGGCGGAGTCGCAGGATCAATCCAATCTTCGCATCGACGAACTCCAGCACGAAATTAAAGATATTTCGAAAATGGGTTCCGTCATGAAAGAAATTTCCGATCAGACACATCTGCTTGGCCTCAATGCAGCCATCGAGGCTGCCCGCTCCGGCGAGCACGGCCGCGGCTTCGAGGTTGTCGCCAACGAGGTACGCAAGCTGGCTGCGCATTCCCGGGAAGCGCTCGACACGATTCAGACGAAGCTTAGGCTCATCACCCAGAAGCTTGAGCTGGTTCAGAAGGGCTCCGAGGAAACTACGCACTATGCGCGTACGCAAGCTGCCAGCGCACAGGAATTAACTTCCTTCGTGCAAATGATCGAGAGCGTCACCGCCCAATTGGAAAAATTAAAGAAATCATAATATTCCTTTTATTAAGAAAGACCCTTCCATCCATAATTTTAGTGGATAGAAGGGTCTTTCTTAATGGAGCTGGAGCAAGTCCGAGCCCTACGTTCTTCCTCGCTTATTCGTACCTGTCACCTCTACCACGTCAACAAAAGGGCGAATGCGGTCCATAATCCGTTGTCCTTTATACTCCTCATCGCCATCTTTGTTCGTGAAGCTGAAATGCTTCTCCAAATCGTTCAGCGCATAGTTCGACGTGAAGAACGTCGGTTTCCGATTCATCCGGTGATTCACAATGGCGCCAATGACATGATCCCGGAGCCATGGATTCAAATTTTCAGCGCCGATATCGTCAAAAACGAGCAGATCCGTTTCTTTCAGAAGATCAATCGTTTCCTTCAACTTGGACGGTTCCTGGAACATGCCTTTCAGGTCCTCGGCAAAATCCGGCATATACACGATAGCGCCCGTCATGCCTACCTTCGCGAGCTGATGCAGCATGTAGCCCATCAGGAACGTTTTTCCAGTGCCGAACGATCCGCATAAGTACAGCCCGCGCGTTTGAAGCCCGTTTTCCATCGTTTGGTTGACATAGTCATTAATTTGCATAACGGCTTTCGCCCGGTCCAAATCTGTCTCCAGGATGTCGCCGAACGAGAAGCTGCGCGAAATCATCCGCGGATCTACGTGGAAAGTGCGGATGCGGGAAGAAATCGCATCCTGCAGCTGCTTCGAAGCGAACTTCTTGCACGCCACTTTTTCCTCGTGAATGTACATTCTATCCTTGTCGGCATCGGCCGTAAGCATCGTATAGTGACCCGTCATATCATTCGGGCAGCGGTCCAGCCCGGGGCAGTTGGAGCAGGTTTGGTACTCCGTCACATATTGGTACAGCTTATTCATATTAATCTTGATCGTATAGTCATCGATAAACGGATATTTCTGGCGGAACTTGTGAATTAAGGGGTCATCCATGACCGCCTTGATTTTGGTTTCCGCCTTTCGTCTCCATTCCGAATCGGGCATGGATTTAAGAATGTGCGACAGCGATTCCATAGTTGCGGCACCTCCTGCAATTTATTTCTTAGCTCGCGGTTTCATCCGATCCGGGGCTCAGCTTTTCCGATTAAAGCGCTCATCCAGCTTCTGCGCCATTCTTCTGGCTGCCTCCAGCTCTTCGTCCGTCAATCTGGAAGAAGCCGCAGCGCCGGCATCCGGCACCACAATCGGGATATGCGGCTTTTGCGTCTTGCCCTGCCGGCCTCTGGTCACAGAGCCGCCGGCTTTGGCAGCCTCAACTTTGGATGCAGCCTTCTGCTTGTAGCTGATTTTCTCGCGAACATATTCCACGGCTTGCTCGTAAGAGACAATTTGCTTGCCCAGCATATCCGAGGCGACGGCTTCAATCGAAGACTTCGCCCAAGAACGGCGGTCGATGTGCAGGAAATGAATCAATACATTGATCACTTCTTCGTTTAACTTATAATTCAGATCAATTTTCTCAAATATATTAAGTACGCCGTCTGGAATGGAGCCCTGTGTAAAGAACATTTTCAGGACTGCCGTGTACGGCTCGTTACGCATAATGTAATTGTATTGATGATCCGTGCATTCGCCGCGCAGCTGCTGCGGAACTTCCAAATAATACGCCATTTCAACCGATTTGTCGCCTGCCTGACCCTCCGAGCCTCCGGCTTCCGCCTCTTCCGATCTGGACAGTGTCCGCACTCTTTCCTCATCCCGCTTCTTGCTTTGCCTGTAGAAGAGATTCGCATTGTACTGCAGGAGATCCATTTGCAGCTCGCCGTCTTCGCTGAACGTGCCGTCTTCATCCAACAGCCGGCATGTTTCCTGCAAAGAAAGATTGTACTTCTTGGCCACGATATTGATGGCCGCCATCTGATCCGGCTTATGCTTGAGAGCCTCGACATAAATACGATTGCTCGCCCCGCGCGGAAACCTCATAATAATGTCCGCATACTGGAACCCTTTGGTCGTCACATCCAAACGGGCTTCTCCCTGTTTACTGGCCGACGCCTCATACAGCGCTTGCTCAAGCTCGTAATCCACCACCTGGGTATTCAACCTGAACAGGTCATAGAACGGAACGGACAAATTCTCTTCGCTAGCCTCTCTGAACTCCTCCGGCTCCGGCGCAAGCAAATCTTCCCGAAGGGAGAGCAGCATGAACTTGCCGACCTTATCGCGGAGCAGCAGCGTCAAATGCTGATTCCGGAAAAATTCGTTAGGCCCTAGCGGCTGGAACAATGTATAAACAAAGATATAATCCTCTTCCTCCGGCAAAAATTTGCGCGTAGTCTGCAAGAGGCCTATCGCTTCAAGCTTCGAGGATTGTTCAATTAAATATTTGCGGCCCCGCTCTCCCTGCTCAAGATCCAGCAGCAGAAATAATTTGCGCTGCTGCTCCAGGGGCGAAAATCCGACTTTTTCCGCGCTCATTTGCTGGTAGAGAGCTTGATAGAGACTTATCGCCAAACCGCCGATCATTGGCTGATACATCATCGCCAACATTTTAAAATCCAAGCTGCTCAAAGAAAACTCACGGCCTACACAAAACCTGTGATTTTCCGTGAAATGAAGCATATTCGTCATTCTCATCCGATTACAGCACCATCCTGCCTAGGCTCAACCGACTGCCATCCATCGTACTGGCATCCCGGTTTCTCTCTCTTAGTCTACCACAAAAATCGACAGGCTTGGTATCTATCCGAGAGAAAGATAATTTTACCTAAACTAAGAAAAACCGTCAGTTTCGCTCTTACCTGAAAGTCTTATTCGTTCACGGAACATTCGGCTTGTTGTTTGTGCTTACTGCCCCACTCTTTCATCAGCAAAATAATCGGCGTCAAAGTTTGACCGAATTCCGTTAATGAATATTCCACTTTAGGAGGCACTTGATGATACACCTCTCGATGCACAATGCCGTCTTCTTCCAGCTCACGTAGCTGTAAGGTCAACATTCTTTGTGAGATCGATGGACAAATTCGTTTGAATTCATTGAATCTTTTGGTCCCGTCTATTAAGTGATAAAGAAGTACGCCCTTCCATTTGCCACCGATAATATCTAACGTATATTCAACGGGACAGCCATCCTTATTCTCGGTGCTGCCATGGCCGTTTGCACAATCGCGCATATTGTTTGACGCCTCCTCAGTATATAAATTGATACTACATCACACAAATGTGCGTACTTCCTATTTTAAAACGAATGAGCTACACTGACAACATACCAACTATTGTCATAGGAGATGATCATTTGACTGCCAAAGAAACGATGAAAGCCGTAGGACTTTACCGCTATCTGCCTATTGAACATCCGGAAAGCCTTATGGATGTAGAAATTGAAAAGCCTGTACCCGCAGGCACGGACCTGCTGATCAAAGTCAAAGCCATTTCCGTGAATCCGGTAGACACCAAAGTACGCGCTCCCAAAGAGAAGACGGAAGCCGCACCCCGCATTTTAGGATGGGATGTTGCAGGGGTTGTGGAACAAACCGGATCGGATTGCACATTATTCCAGCCGGGGGATGAGGTGTATTATGCCGGCAGCATAACGTGCCCTGGGGGGAACAGCGAATTTCATCTCGTGGACGAACGCATCGTCGGCGCGAAACCGAAATCGCTGGATTTCGCCGAGGCCGCCGCACTGCCGTTAACAGCTATCACCGCTTGGGAAGCCCTGTTCGATCGGCTTGGCCTGTCGCGAAATCTGGAAGAGAATGCAGGCAAATCCATCCTGATCATCGGCGCTGCCGGAGGCGTAGGCTCCATTGCCACGCAGCTGGCGAAGCTGGCCGGGCTGACGGTCATCGGTACGGCTTCACGCCCTGAATCGGCGCAGTGGGCGAAGGAAATGGGAGCCGATCATATCATCTCCCACAATGATGCTTTCTTGGGCCAATTGAACGCCATCGGTTTTTCTGGTGTGGACTATATTTTTTGCCTAAACAGCACAGGTCTCCACTGGCAGAACATGGCCGACGCCATCGTCCCGCAGGGCGCCATTTGTTCCATCGTAGAAACGGACCAGCCGTTGAATATGAATCTATTGAAAAATAAAAGCGTCGCCTTCGCTTGGGAGTTCATGTTCACCCGTTCGATGTTCCAAACAGCGGATATGATCGAACAGCATAACCTGCTGAACGAAGTTGCCCGGTTGATCGATAACGGAACGCTGCGTACGACAGTGACTGAGCGCCTAACGCCGATCCATGCGGCCAACCTGCGCAAGGCGCATGCAATGCTGGAAGCAGGACGCACGGTGGGCAAAGTTGTTTTAGAGCATTTTGAGGGGAAATAAAAAATCGGGGTTGTCTCATAAGCAGATTAACTGGAAAATCTAATCTCCCTCTAATTTGAATGCAGAAGCCTGTTAGATCGATTTAACAGGAAAAACTCCCTCTCTTTGCGCCGATTTCAAGAAAATTCTCTGAATTCAGTCAAATTAACGGGAGTTTTTCCTTATAATTTCCTACTATGTAATTTTTCGGTCCATTTAGAGGGAGCTTTTCCACTCATTTTAACCAGACAAGCATACCTGCACAAACGGCTGTCACATAAGTCCATAGCCTCATTCATTTCACATCATTCCGAGCCGAGGCTCCGCTCCACGCTCCCAACCGAATCCTCCCCATACATAGCAGGATTTAATTGCCTGGCAATCGCCAAGTCCAGCAGCCCCCGCTCCGTTTGCCGCTCTTCCAGGCTTTCCACCCATAAGCGTATCAAATCGTTCATCTTGGCTGCGTTTTTTACCGGAATTTGATGCTTCGCATCCTTAAAGAAATAGAGCGAGCTATGAGGCAGCCCTTCATGAAGCAAATTTGCATACCGATGAAACGAGCCGTCCTTCTGTCCGTAGATCAACAGAACCGGGTGCTGAATATTCCCGAGCCGGTGCGTACATGTATAGCTAAGCGCTTGCTGAAAATACGTACACACATCGCCCGGCGTATCGCTTTGTGAACTCTCGTATAATTGGCGGGAGATCGACGCATTGTCCGCATTCCCATTGGTGATCGCTTTGACCAACAGCTTCATAAGCAGATCGGAGCCGGTCATATGACAGGCCATCCACGCTCTGATTTTGTTATAAATATCCGATAATTCCGACATGCCGCTTACGACGATTCCCCCCAGAAAACGCTCAGGGTACGCAAGCAGCGCTTCCAACACGACCATTCCGCCTGTCGAATAGCCGCACACAAAAGCTTTCTCAATCCCCAAATGATCGAGCAGCATCCTGGTATCTTCCGCCACTAATGGTATGCTGACCGGTCGCTCCGATGCCTTGCTGGCCCCGTGCCCGCGAATGTCAAAAGTGATCACCTGAAAGTGCCGGGCTAACTGCTTTTTTTGATAAAAGAAAACCTCTGACGTCAACAGAGGCGAGTGAACAAACACAATCGGCGTACCGGTTCCCGAGATCTCATAATTCATCATCGTCCCGCTTAAATTGGCAAAAGGCAAAGTCGCATCCTCCGTAAGGTCAAGTTTCAAGAACTTCACCTTATCGTGACCAACTCTGCCTTTTTTTATGACTTTAGAACATTTTGAAACCTTTGATGCGCAGCGTTTTGATGGCTGATCCGCTAAGAATAGCGCCAACCAACCCGCCGATGGCCGGAACGATATCCACAACCGTGAAGCTCTCACCGCTCGACAAGAAAGACGCGGAACCCATCGACCCGTAAATCACAACTCCGATAATCAAAGCGATGAACGCATAGAGCGGGAACCACGTGGTCTTCATCAGCATGTTCAAAATAAAACCGATCCCAAAAAATAACACCATCATTAAGACAGTGGCGATAATCATTTGCAGCAACGTCTGTTCCTCCCTGGTAGAAACGATTCCTTTTCTTATTATTGTAATCGACCGAATCGCACAGGTAAAGTGTACACAAAATGAACATTTGTTTCTTCACCCTTTGTTCATTTGCCCTTTCTCCATGAATTGGATACAATGTAGGGGATATTAGCCTTGAATGGAGGAACACTCATGAGTGAAGCCGTACAAACGCTGGAAGGCTGGTATGCGCTCCATGATTTCCGTCTGATTGACTGGAACGCATGGCATGCCGCAACCCCGCAAGAGCGTAAACATGCAACCGAAGAGCTGAATACATTCCTATCCGAATGGCAGCAAATTGAGAACGATAAACTAGGCAGCACTGCCGTATACAGCATCGTTGGTCAGAAAGCTGACTTTGTTTTCATGCAATTGCGCGAAACGCTTGAAGAACTGAACGATCTGGAAAATGCTTTTAACAAATCCAGCTTCGCCGCTTTTACAATCCCGGTATATTCCTATGTTTCTATCGTTGAATTAAGCAGCTATCTAGCTAAGCCAGGCATCGATCCTTCGGAAGATCCTGAGATTCAAGCACGCTTGAAGCCTGCTCTTCCTAAAGCGAAGCACATCTGCTTCTATCCGATGAACAAGCGTCGCGAAGGCAACGACAACTGGTACATGCTCCCTGCGGACGACCGCAAAACGATGATGCGCAGCCACGGCATGATCGGCCGTACATATGCAGGCAAAGTGAAACAAATCATCACGGGCTCAGTCGGACTGGACGATTGGGAATGGGGCGTAACGCTGTTCTCCGATGATCCTCTGCATTTCAAAAAGCTCGTTTACGAAATGCGTTTTGACGAAGTCAGCGCACGTTTCGGCGATTTCGGCGATTTCTATGTGGGCAACCTGCTTACACCGGAGAAATTCACTAAACTCATTACCGTTTAAAATAAAGTAAAAAAAGAAAGCCTGCTCTTTATGGAGAGCAAGCTTTCTTTTTGTTTATTCCTCATCCTCGTCGTCGCGAAGCGCAGCGGCAAGCTCGGCTTCCATCTGCGCTTTGCGGGCGAGATACTCTTCCGTATCGCGGTCACGCTGACGACTCTTTTCCTTCAACCGTTCAATGGCCGGAAGAATGAGAATATCGATTTCTTTTTGTACAACAGCTACATGATCGTAACGTTTCTCAGCTTCTAGAAAATGGCCGACCTCGATCAGTGCGTTGTAACGATCCAGTTCATCCCGGGTAAGAAGTCCTCTTACTTGGACACTGCAGTGCCGCATGGCGATCCCCCCGTTTACGAATGATGACTAGAAACGCCCTTTGCGAATAACGAGCGGAATACCGCCGATAATGTAGAGGTATCTCATATCGACCACTTTTTTCATCATGGCTGCCACGTTGCCTTTGAGCTTGCGGGAACCAACGATACCGATCGCTTGGCCTTTGCCTAAAGAAGCAACCGTACCTTTGTTGGAGAATTTGAAAGTTTTCATTTGCGAACCGCGGATGGAAGCAATCAGGTTGTGAGCGACAGCTTCACCTTGCTGCATCGCGATTTGCGCTGTTGGAGGGTACGGTCTGCCTTCATCGTTCATAACGATGGAACAGTCGCCTACAACATAGATGTTGTCGAATTGAGGAGCCCGCAGGAACTCATCGACTTTAATTCTGCCGCGCATCGTTTCAAAACCGGCTTCATCCAGCATGTGGTTGCCGCGGATACCGCCTGTCCATACAACCGTAGCCGCTTTAATGAACTCATCGCCCGCGATAAGAACACCTTCCGGTGTGCATTCTTTAATCGCTGTACCGATTTTGAACGTGATGCCTTTGTCTGTCAGAACTTTCATCGCGTACTCAACCAGCTCAGGATCAAAACCTGGCAGCGCAGTTGGAGCCGCTTCAATATTATAAATCTTCACGAGGGAAGGATCGACGTCGAACTCTTTGCAAAGCTGTGGAATACGATCTGCAAGCTCACCGATGAACTCAATACCGGTAAACCCGGCTCCACCGATCACGAATGTCAGGTAATCCTTACGATCCGGCTCACGTTTGTACTTCGCGAATTGATACTCAATGTGCTCGCGAATGAAGCGGACGCTGTTGATGCTGCGGATGTTGAGCGCATTTTCTTTAAGCCCAGGGATACCGAACGTTTCAGCTTCGCCACCAAGACCGATAACTAGGTAGTCGTAAGAAAGCGTACCGTCTTCGAGAATAACTTTCTTCTCATGCGGACGGATTTGCGTAACAGTCGATTTCACGAAATCCACTTTGAACTCATCGATCAATTTCAAAATGTTCACGCGTGCATTTTCAGGATTATCCGTCCCTGCCGCAGGCATATGGAGATGCGTGGTAATGTAATGATAATCATGCTTGTTAACGAGTGTTACATCAGCTTCATTGTAATTCAACTCTTTTTGCAAACGAATTGCAGAAAGAATCCCGCCATACCCGGCTCCTAGAATAACGATTCTTGGTATTCTACTCATGTTTCTCTCACTTCCATATCCGATTTTATTGTCCCATGGTTTCTCTATCTTGTGAAAAATTACACAAACAGCTTCAAAGGTGATATACTGCTTCTAGTTTGCACTCACACGTAGTGATTTATGATGAAACAGGATGAAATTCGTCACAACATGGTAAACCGATTCTCATGATATAATATAATTTTAATTAGTAAAGATCAAGTGCTATTTTGGCTTAAAATCAGGCTTACAGCCCATTGTGGCTTGTCCAACCATTGTAAGCATTACTTATCATATTTATAAGCGAATTATATAAAGAAATCACACTTTTCTGTTTCCTTCATTTAAAGAGACGTTTATAATGGAGTAATGATTGTGGCAATTCTCAGAATTGTCGCACATCAAAGGAAATGAATCGGAGGAGTTTACTAATGATCGAGAGAGAAACTAATCAAGACATCGTCGATATTATCGTCATCGGCGGTGGCCCGGCTGGTATGTTCGCATCCTTCTACGCAGGTATGCGCCAGGCATCCGTGAAAATTATTGAGAGCATGCCGCAGCTTGGCGGACAACTCGCTGCTCTATACCCTGAGAAGTACATTTATGACGTAGCCGGATTCCCTAAAGTAACGGCGCAAGATTTAGTCAATAACTTACTCGCTCAAATGAAGCACTTTCCCATAGATGTATGTCTGGAAGAGAAAGTACACCAAGTTGTTAAGAAAGAAGAGCGTCTCTTTGAGATCACGACGGACAAAGGCACTCATACGAGCCGTGCCGTTATTATTACCGGCGGAGTGGGCGCATTCGAACCGCGCCGCTTAGAGCTTCCGGAAGCTGCGCAATTCGAGAAAAAGAACCTTCACTATTTCGTAAGCGATCTGAATGCTTTCGCCGGTCAAAAAGTCGTAATCAGCGGCGGCGGCGATTCCGCGGTAGACTGGGCGCTTATGCTGGAGCCGATTGCTGAGAAAGTAACGCTTATCCACCGCCGCGATAAATTCCGCGCTCACGAGCACAGTGTTGAAAACCTGATGAACTCCAAAGTGAATGTCGTAACGCCGACAGAAATTACGAAACTTCATGGCAGCGACCGTATTGAGCAAGTCACGCTCAAAGATATTAAATCCGGCGAAGAAACGGTTCATGATGTCGATGCCGTTATCGTTAACTTCGGATTCGTATCCTCCCTTGGACCGATCGCCGAGTGGGGCCTTAACATCGAGAATGGCTCGATCGTCGTGGATTCCAGAATGGAAACGAACATTCCGGGCATCTTCGCTGCCGGAGACATCACAACATATCCTGGCAAATTGAAATTGATCGCTGTCGGCTTCGGCGAAGCACCTACGGCGATTAACAATGCTAAAGTTTATATTGACCCAACGGCTAAGCTTTCGCCAGGACACAGCTCGAACTTGAAATTTTAATCAATCTACATAAAAAGGGGTATTCTATTCCTAATCTTCAGATTAGGAGGAATACCCCTTTGTCTTATATATGTCCGGTTTGCAATGGCTTGCAGGAATTAACCACCGAATGCCCTGTGTGCTCGCATGCTATGTGTGATGGCGGGAGGCTAAGCGACTACCTCGGTCCCTACTCCCCGTATCGGGAGATTGACGGACATTCGATGTCGGATTCGGACAGCGTGCTCTCGGGCCATGATGATCCTTGCCTTCATTTGCTCAATTGCCCCGATTGTTCTCACAGTTTAACTATCCAAGTACCATATCTATGAAAATGCGCTTCTCGTAGATCATCAATACGCTCACAAGCTCTAATTCAGAGGAGTTCCATCCTTGATGTAGACTTGCAGTTTCAAATTCCGTCTCTGAATTTCGGCGAGCAATAAATCAACAAAATCTGATTCAAGTCTTAAATCTAGTGCTTTGTAATAAGAGTCGATCAATGTTTCGTCGCTAATTTGTCTCACTGAAATCACCTTTATTCTATAATTTGTAATTATATTATCATGGGGTTAATAATAGAACAACTGTTCCATTATCCACAGAATAGTGTGCATATCCTGTGGGTAATTTGTTGATATCCCTCCTAAACGGTATAAAAGCTTGGGGGATATTGTGTATAAAGTTATACACACACTTGGCAGCCCGGCATACGATAAAAAAAATTGATCACTTTTTCTTACAAAACGTTGCGAGACTTAATGTTCCCTTCATATAGTTCACAATTTTGAAAAGAAATTTTAATCGCCAGTTAATATTCATCGCTTACAATGTTAGTAGAAAGTCAAATAAAGGAGTGATTGCCATGATCGTCTACGATATTGTACTGAATGGTGAAATCAAAGAAACGATTAAGCCCAAGAAAAACCGTTTGAAAGAGATCTATTCATTTATGTTAGAGCAAAGCAAGCTGATGAAAGCTAAATATGGCGACAACGTCAAAATTAAAGGCCGCATCGTGTACTAGGGATCTTCCCCGTCACATGCGGCTCTTTTTTTTCGGGCTATTCTTGTTTAGATTAAGCCTTTGCGATGCAGTACCGTTAACAATCGGTAAAAATCATAGCTTCCATCATTGGGGGTATCGATAAGTCCCGCTTTTACCGCGGCGTCCACCGCACCTTTGGCCCATGCCGGAACTTCTTTCAGCGTCGCTTGCCCCTCTAATGCGCTTACTCTCGTTTGTAAGGCTGCTATTTGCGCCTGCAGTTGCTCTAACATTTGAATAACCTCCTCATCATACCGCGTTAATCCGTTGCTTTGAATCAAACTATTCAACTTGCTTGCATAAGCAGTATCCGTGGCGTATCCGCTGTTCTGCAAAGCTTGCGTTTGTTCTCCCGGACTTTGGGCATTGCGAACAGTTACATAACGAGCGTACTGAAATAAGAGATCTTGATCCCTGAACCCTGCTTCGATCGTAGGATACGCACGGAAATCACTGGGCACGTTGTCGTAACGCGTTCCGTTTACGATTTCCCAGGTTAATGCCGAAACCCGGTCACCCTGCCAATATGGCGTAAGCACGCCGCTGCCTACCTTATAACCCACCAAATTGTTCCACGCATTTACTGTTCCGCCCGTCTCCAAAATCGCCTGTGCGATGCGGACCGAAGGGAAAATCGGAGAATTTTCCAAGCGCAGCTTCACAGCAATCGGCGCAACGATATCGATAAATGCTTGTCTGGTTGCCATGCACTCACCCCACTTCCTCGTGTAAGCTAGCATACTCTCAATCTATTTTATTCTTCTATGAGAAAAAGGTTCCACTTCTAGGGTTCAAACGGGTTCTAACCCACTTTACTTTTACCTTAGGTTAAGGTTTTATAAGTGAAGGGAGGGTTGATTTTATTATGAAAATCAAAGAATTAGCGGCTAAACTTAATATTTCTCCAAGAGCCATTCGCTTTTATGAACAAAAAGGGCTGATCTCTCCGCACAAACAGGAGCATAATTTATACCGAACATTTTCGGAAAAGGAAGTTTGGCGCTTACAGTCGATTATTTCCCTAAGAGAAGCCGGGATGACAATTGAAGACATTAAAGCAGCATTGCCTCAAGCTGACGATGAAGATACCGAACAACTGCAATATTATTTGGAAATGCAGCGCTCCATCATTTTTTCCCAGTGGCTGGAGCTGAAGCAAATCATTGAAACAACCGATACGATGATCGATCTTTTGAAACATCAACCAACCCTTCCTTTAGACGGTATTTTCCTGCTCGCCGAGGGATCCAAAAGGTTAAGAGAGACCAGGAAAAATTGGAGCGACAAATGGAACTTCGACCATCAAGCCTTAACACATGACAATAATGTAACTAATAATGATAGAGAATATAAGGACTATGAGAAAGCTCTTCAACTAACGGCTGATTGGGTGGCTCCAAAGGCAGGCGAACGCGGACTGGACATCGGTACAGGAACGGGGAATTTAGCCGCGAAATTCCTGGATAAGGGCATTCCGATGGCAGGTATCGATCAATCCAAAGAAATGCTGAAGCACTGTGGGCGCAAGCATCCGCAAATGGAGCTAAAGCTTGGAAACTTTCTTGCGATCCCCTATTTGGACGGACAATTCGACTTCCTTGTAACCAGCTTTGCCCTGCACCATATTTCCGATGAACAAAAGATAGTCGCTTTAGGCGAAATGCGCCGCGTCTTAAAGCCGCACGGTCGAATATGCATCACGGATTTAATGTTCGTTAATGAAGCTCATAAGGAACAGTACATTGCTGATTTAAAGCAGCAAGGCAGGAACGAAGATATTCAATTGATTCAAAATGAGTACTACGCAATGAGCTCCCTGCTACTGAACTGGTTTGAAGAAAACGGTTATATCACAAAACATAGACAACTAAACGAGCTGCTGACTATTGTTTATGCGGTTCCGATTCGTTAAATAATGCTTGACCTTCTCCTTACGTCAATCCTTACGATGTTCATGCAGCGTCATGCAGCGATAACTTAAGGAGGAATTTAAAAACAATGCCCAACCATGAAGAAATTTATCAATCACAGGCGGAAACATATGATCTGCTTATTTCCAAACAACCCGGTCTCTTGGATGTCATCGAAGCCATTCGGCCTGTTGAAGGTTTGGACATTCTGGATTTAGGAGCCGGCTCAGGGAGACTGACCTGTACGCTCGCTCCGAAAGCTAAATCAATCTTAGCGCTTGACGACTCGGAAGCCATGTTAAAGGTAACTGCAGGTAAGCTGCACAAAGCCGGCTTGCACAACTGGAGCACCCGGGTTGCCGACCACCGGGCTCTCCCCGTCAATTCGGGCAGCTATGATTTAGTTGTCTCCGGCTGGAGCATCTGTTATTTAGGAAGCACCAACCTTCCTGATTGGGAACGGAATATCCGGCAGGTGATGACGGAGATCAAGCGCGTGTTACGCCCTGGCGGCAGCGTTATTATTTTCGAGAACTTCGGAACGGGTTCAACGTCTCCCAATCCGCCGAGTTTTTTGCTGGCCTACTTTGAAATGCTTGAAAAAGAATTCGGTATGTCGCATACGTGGATTCGGACTGATTATGATTTCGATAGCTTGGAAGAAGCTGAGCGGCTGAGCAGATTTTTCTTTGGGGATGATCTGGCTGACCAAGTTGTGCAAGAAGGATGGCGGCAGCTTCCCGAGTGCGCCGGGGTTTGGTGGCTGCGTTAGAGGGTTGTGGCTGTTCAGCGCGGGCTGTTTGGAGAACTGCACTACGCGGCCATTCAGCCGGGGTGTTCGGGGAACTACAGGGCGTTATTTGTACGAAATGGGCCTTTTTCTCGCTTAGAGTGGAACTACAGGGCCTTATTTGCCTCAGAAGCCATCATTTCTGCCGAAAGTGGCAAAATAGAGGACCGTAGTTCCCTTCCGCCTGCGAAATCCCTGCTTTCGCCAAAATAGCAGACCACAGTTCCCTCTCCTAGCCCGCGCATACCGATAGCTACCAATATTCGCGCCAAAAAAACAACACCGAATACTCAATCTAGAATTCTCGGGTCTATTATAAACCAAAAAGGGCAACCTCACGGTTACCCTGCAAATAATGCTTCTATAGAACTCAATTCATCTCTACTCGGTTCCGATTAACCATAGAACGATTCAAGAATGCTTTTCACCAATAGGAACGGAAGAACACCAATCGAGATAAAAGCATAAAAAAATCCTTGCAGAAAATTTTTGAAGAGTTTCACAAAAATCACTCCTATCATTTTCGACTAATTTGTGAACTACATCAAGTATACTCCTTCTGCAAGAGAGAAATATGAAAATAAGATTAATTCTTTAACAACTTGTCCCCAAAAATAGCAAAGATAAACAAAAGAGAGCAGCCACAGGCCGCTCTCAATCTTCTTTAAGCTTCAACTTTATCGTCGCACTTCTCAACCAAGCCCTCTTCGTCCTTCACTTTGAAGGAAGAGCCGCATCCGCAGGATGCTACGGCATTCGGGTTATTGATGGAGAAACCGCCGCCCATACCTGCTTCCGTATAGTCGATCTCAACGCCGTACAAATATTTGGAGCTGTCTGCGTCCACCACAACCTTCAGGCCGTGAATGTTAAACTCTTTATCGTCATCCTTCTGATCATCATCGAAGCCCATGCCGTAAGAAAAGCCGCTGCAGCCGCCTGCTTTGACGCCTAGTCGCAAGAACAGATTCGGTGATGCTTCAGAAGCCAAAAGTTCTTTGATTTTATCTGTCGCTGATTCACTAATGTTAATCATAACGGAAATCCCTCCTTGATGTTCTCCTGTTAGGAAAACTGGCATTATCCATAAGTTTCGTAATGCTTACTATCAAGTATACTCCTATTCCATGCATTGCTCAAGGGCATCTGCATAGACATTCCAGCCATTGTTGCCATTAGCTTACTGCTTCCGACGCAGCGCATAATATTGCAGCAGCAACTGATCCAGCTCTCGACTGGCTTGCTGTACTTCGGGGTGCAGGAAACCATATTCAGTGCCTAAGGTCACCATTTGGTCTCTAAGCTGTTCGATAGCTATATCCAATCGTTCCTGCGGTTCGGTCGCAAAATATGTTGGCACGATATAATCACCTTTTAACCCTACGTAATCACATTGCAATAGTATACAGGAATTTGTTAATATTGGGAATAATATTTTTGTGAATCTGGCAGCAAAACTTGTAGATTAATAAGATTGTCAATTTATGTCCATGTTCATGATATTGCCCCCTCCCTACGCGGAGGTTTATAATGGTTAGGATAGTTTGTACGTCTGGCAACACCGTAGAGTGATTTTTGAGCGCCGGTCAAATCTCTCGCGGAGAGACTTTGAGCTCCACACCGAACTGGCTGACAGGTATGCGAGCACTCACACCGCAAAGGCGCATGTGATCATCTTCAGATGGATGCGTCGATTCTGTATGAGCTTTATTTTGAATTCATAGGAGGAAAAATGATGAGTGTTATTACCACGGATCCGATCAAACGGATGGCGGAAATCGCCGATAAAGTTGAGCACGGTCAACGTCTGTCATTGGAAGACGGATTGTTCTTGTACGAATCGGACGATCTTCTGAGCATAGGACAAATGGCAAACAAAGTAAATACACGATTGAACGGGAACAAGGTTTATTTTGTGCAAAATATGAGTTTGTATTTCACGAATGTATGTGAAGAACATTGTGCTTTCTGCCATTTCCGCCGCGATGAAGGCGAAGAAGGTGCGTACACGCTAACGCCAAGCCAAATGTTGGATTATGTAGCGGAAAACTTTAATCCGGAGATTAGAGAGTTTCATATCAGTCAAGGGCATAACCCTCATCTGCCTTTTGAGTATTACGTAGATTGCATTCGCCAATTGAAAAATGCCTACCCCGATGTGACGATCAAAGCTCATACCGCGGCAGAAATCGAATTTTTCTCACGGATCAGCGGTCTAAGCTACCGCGATGTTTTGAAAACATTGATGGATGCGGGTCTGTCTACGCTTCCTGGCGGCGGAGCCGAAATTCTAACGGAGCGCTACCGTTCCAAAATGAAAGTCGAAAAAGCCTCTTCCGAGGAATGGCTGGACGTTCACCGCAATGCCCATTTGCTCGGAATGAAAACACACGCAACGATGCTGTACGGTTCGATCGAAACCAAGGAAGAGCGCATTCGTCATATGATGCTTCTTCGTGAACTGCAAGACGAGACGAACGGATTCTTGGTCTTCATTCCGAACTCCATCCAACCGGCTAGCAAGAATGCAGGCCTCAAAAGACGCGTACCCGCATGGGATGAGCTGAAAACCATCGCCATTAGCCGCTTGATGCTGGATAACTTCCCTCATATCAAAGCCTATTTCATTAATATCGGTACGAAATTGACCCAGCTCTCCTTCACCTTCGGTGCTTCTGACGCACACGGAACGATCGTGAAAGAAAAAATTTCGCACGCAGCCGGCGCGCTGTCTCCGGAAGGTCTTACAAGAGACGAGCTTGTCTGGTTGATTCAAGGGGCCGGACGCACTCCGGTTGAACGCGACACCTTTTATAATGAAATTAAAGTGTATTAGTCATACTAGAGAAGAGAGATCAGTGGAGAAGGGAACCCAGTGTTATGAAAAAGTTTGTCATTCTCGGAGGAGGTTATGGCGGTTTGACCATAGCCTTGAACATGTTGGAAAAGGATTTACCGGAGGATACCATCCTGGAGATGGTTGACCGCAGCCCTTTTCAAGGACTAAAAACGGAATATTACGCGCTTGCTTCAGGTACGATTGCCGAAACGCATATTCGTGTGGCTTATCCGGAAGACCCTCGTTTACTGCTTACTTACGGAGAAGTGACCGCAGTAGATTTGGAGAAAAAGGAAATTCGTTTCGAAGACAGAGAACCTCTCACGTATGATTGGCTTGTAATCGGGCTAGGCTGTGTAGATAGCTATCATGGCATAATCGGAGCTAGTGAGTATTCCTCCAGCATTCAAACGCTGGCACAGACCCGCGCCACGTATCAGCGCATCAACAACATTGCGCCATACGGCCAAGTATCCATCATCGGAGGCGGATTAAGCGGCGTGGAGATGGCTTCAGAGTTAAGAGAAAGCCGTCCTGATCTGAACATTCGACTGATCGACCGCGGGCCAAGTCTGCTGTCTGCCTTCCCGATCAACCTGCAACAGTATGTGCGGGAATGGATGATTGAGCATCACATTGAGCTTCGGCCTAACGTTTCCTTAGTTCGTCTGGACGGCGGAGATTTGTACAACGGGGATGAAATCATTCGAACTGATGCTACAATTTGGACAGCGGGCATTCAGCCGAATCCAATTGTGGAAGCTTTGAATGTTCCCAAAGACCGTCAAGGCCGTATCTTGCTAAACGAGTATCACCAAATCCCGGAACATCAAGAAGTTTTCGTTGTCGGCGACTGTGCCTCCCTGCCATTCTCGCCAAGCGCACAGGCTGCGCAAGCGCAAGGCAAACAAATTGCCGAGGCGATGCAAGCGATTTGGAAAGGCGACACGCCGCGGCTCGGTAAAATTAAGCTCAGAGGCACACTCGGTTCGCTAGGCAAAAAGAGCGGATTCGGTATCATGGGCAAACGCACGCTGATGACGGGAAAAATCGCCCGTATGCTCAAAAGCGGCGTTTTATGGAAATCGAAGCGTCACTTCGGATAAGTCAATCGGCTAGTAAATCGTACATCGCTTCAATCTCTTTAATTTTCGCCAGGATAAGTTCGTGAAGCTGGTCTGCGCTTTCCGCGGCAATGATCTCGCCATTCAAAAGCGCATAAGGCTCCATGTAACACTGTCCGCAATTGCCAAGACAGCCGTATTCAATGACATCGTAGTCGGGATTTTGTTCTAAAGCTTTCATGACTTTCTCGGTACCGGTGTGCATGTTGCTTGCGCAAAACTCTATAATAGGTCTCATAATAAAAATTCCACCTTATGCGATATATTCAAGTTGAAAACCATTTTCATTTAATCATTATTGTAATATAATATATAAAGAAAGGAGATGAATCAAATGTCTGAAAAAACAAAAGAAGCTATTTATGATGAAGTCCTTGAGGTTTTAGATAAACTTCGTCCTTTTCTACAACGCGATGGCGGCGACGTGGATCTCGTTGACGTAGAAGACGGTATTGTGAAACTAAAACTTATGGGTGCTTGCGGAAGCTGCCCGAGCTCAACGATCACGTTGAAAGCCGGTATCGAACGCGCATTGGTTGAAGAAGTTGAAGGAATAACAGAAGTCGTGCAAGTGTTCTAATACGACTATATCATAAGAAAGAGCTTACCTCTATGGTAAGCTCTTTTTGCTATGCTATTTGCGCTGATTGAGCACCAGCAATGGCTGAATCGGATCCAACCCTCCGGATATGTCCATAATGTTGCCCGTAATGAAATCAGAAGCCGGCAGACACAGGAATTCGATGACTCTGGCCACATCCTCGCCAGTCCCGGGTCTTCCCACCGGCGTCTCGCCATCGACCTCCAGACGGGCCTCCTGCATCGTCTGTTCTTTATGCTTGCCCCGAATATCGCCCGGACAAATCATATTAACCGTAATCCCGTGGCTCGCTTCTTCTTCGGCCAACGTTTTCGTGAAAGAAACTAAGCCCACCTTCGCTGCCGCATAAACGGCGCGGTGCGTCCAGCCCCTGGCCTCGGCAGCTTTGCCAAATCCAAAATGGATAATGCGCCCCCACCGTCTCTCCCTCATCATAGGCAGCACCAAATGGTCGAGCTCCATGACGCCGAGCAAATTGCCGCGCATCAAATATTCAATCTCATCCACGCCGTAATCGGCAAAAAAGCGCCGCTCTCTGAAAAAAGGTCCCGCATTATTCACGAGAATATCAATCGAGCCAAGCTTAGATGCCGTTTGCTCCACCATTCGTGCGATATCCTCTCTTTTCGCGACATCGCCTTGAACCGCTATACTTCGAACGCCAAGATCTTCCAAGTCACGGACGAGCGCAGCGGCTTCTTGCCCGCTATTCACATAATTGACAGCAACTTGACAACCCTGTTTAGCCAGGGTGATGGCGGTCATTTTGCCGAGTCCTTTCGCACTGCCTGTAATAAGAACCGTTCGGCCTCTTAATTCCATGGTCCTCTTACCCCTTTGCAAGACTAGCCGTAATATAAGAGAAAGCTATTGATAAGGTTCGGCACACCATGTCAAATCCCTGCTGGAGATCGGCAACATTCGATTTTACATTCTCAACATGAATGCGATCGCCGGGAAAAGGTTCCTTCTGCATCAGATCGTCCAGCATTTCGGCGTTAATATAGTGAATTTCCATATTTCGTTGATTGCGCAGCCGGTCGAGCGGAGACTTATAATCCATTTTCAAATTGTACAGCTGAACCTCCAGCGCGCCGTGAATCCTTTTCTCATGCATCCGCCGCAATACGGTAAAGTAGGAATACCTCGCTTTCAGCGCCTCCGTTTTCAGCTCAAACAAATCATTCATGAACGTGCCCAACTTGTCCAAAATGGAGAACAGCCGAATGAAAGCATTTTTGAAAAAGTACACAAAAAGACGATAAGCTTCCATCTCCTGCGGATTCATGTCCTCCAGGAAGGCTTTATCGATATGCTCGGCATAACGCTCACAGCAGTATTTGCTCTGCTCCAGCTCATCGAGTGCATCAATGAATCCTTTGCTCCAAATCGCTTGCCGGTGATACTTCGCATAATCCGCAGCGACTCGGCGATGCTCCTTCGATTCCAGATGCGCGATAAACGCTCTCACCGCATTGCCGGCTTCCAGCAGAAGCCCGCTGTCTACCCGTCTTGGTTCATGGAACAAAACTCGCAGCATAGGTACCCCCCCTTATTAAATGCTTGCCGTCTCTCTTTTTTTCACAGCTAAAAAGGAAATAGCCCTCTTTGCAAGAAGGCCTCCTCTCCCGCCAAAGCAGCTCCGCCTTGCTTCCAAGGAGCCAGCCCGACGGGCCTTATGCTTTGCGGTCATATAACGTAAGTACGCATAAATAACATAGAAATCCGAACATACAGGCAACGATAACCGCATGCACCATGCCGGTAAACAAATAAGCGACTTCATTCCCCATCGACCAAGTGACGACAGCCCCGCTGATAACTTGAAGGGAAACCAGAATGAGTGACCATTTGCTGCCAAAACGCAATTTGTCTGAGCTCGAGTAATAACGCTTCGCTTGCAAGTATAGAAACAGAATACATACAAACAGCAGCAAAGCCGCTATCCGGTGAGTAAAGACAATGCCGGTGGCACCGCTAAGCTCAGGAATGACTTGTCCGTTGCACAAGGGCCAGCCTGAACATCCGCCCGAAGAAACGGTATGACGGACAAAAGCGCCCAGATAAACAACAACGTAGCTGTAAATCGTCGTTATCCAGACAAACGCTTTGAAGGAACTGCGGATCGCCGTGTCTCTTTGAAATTGGCCCCAAGGTGTAAACACAAGCGCAAGCAATAAGGAAAACGCAAAGGCCAGAAGGGATAAGCCGAAATGCAGCGCCAATACAAGAGAAGATTGCGGCCAAACAACAGCCATTGCTCCCATGGCGGCTTGGACCAACGTCATCAATACGGTCCCGGAGATGAAAAATTTCGCATCTTTTCGTTTTACATAACGAAACACTAGAATGAATGTGGCAATCAGGATAAGCGTCACGATACCGACAACCAGTCGATGGCTGTATTCGATAAACGAGGATATCGTATGCGCCGGGACGAATTTGCCATGACACAGCGGCCACTCGTCTCCGCAGCCTCTGCCTGCGTCAGCCTTTGTCACCAAGGCGCCCATTGCAAGAATGAGAAACATGCCGATGGCGGACAAATTCGCTAGCCTTTGAATCAGTTTTTGCATGATTGCACCTACTTTTATGTCGTGACTTCTGTAGATCTTGCCCGAATGAAGCTGGTTCGATTTCAATTATAGCTTTAAAAAGTTGGCAAATCCATTCGCAATTGTTACAAAGCTCCGAAACCGCCGCGGATCGGCCAAAGTCGTGGCAAAGTTGTGATATTGCGGCGGTTTTAGCAAAAAAACGACTCTGCTCAGAGCCGTTTTTTTCACTTCATTTTAAGGGGCAAGTGCGCCGGAAACCTCTAACGCCCGGTCCAGGAACTGCTCGATTTCTTCACGCGTTTTGCGTAATTTGCTAACGAATCGTACGAGTTCTTTGCCATCGCGGAAAGCGATAAAGCTTGGAATGCCTAGAATGTTCAACTGCTCGCACAAATCGGGCACCTCGTCACGGTCCAGTTCAACAAAGGCAATGCGCCCCGCATAAGCCTCTTCCAACGCAGGCATGAAAGGATTGATATAGTGGCAGTCTTTGCACCAGGTTGTTTTGAAGACGGCAACGGTTAGCGCGGACTGCGAGATTTGTTCTTGAAAAGCTTGTTCATTAGAAATTTTTAACATAGGAGCACCTCACTGCTTAGGAATTTATTAACTTATAGCATGCCCCAAATGACGTGTCAAGATTTATGACTGACATCATCTTCCACGAATTCATTATTTACATTATTAGTAAAAAGTGATATCATATAAATATCAAAACAATATTCAAATGATGACTATCCAACTGGAAAGGGTGTTGCTTGCATGAAAGAAACCAAAGCTTGGTCCATTAACGGATTTCTTGGTATTTTGTTATTTATTATTGGCGGAGGGCTTGGGATTCTACTCCTTACGCAGGGACGTGTTCTGCCCGGGGTGATTCTCATTGTGTTGGGATTGATTTTTGTTTCGACGATTACGGCTGTTCAGCCGAATGAAGCTTCTGTCATCACTTTCTTCGGAACCTACTTAGGTACGATCCGCAAGAGCGGCCTGTGGCTCATTGTCCCTTTTTCCAACAGAAAAAAAATCTCTTTGCGGGTTCGCAATTTTAACAGCGTCAAGCTGAAAGTTAACGATATCGAAGGAAATCCCATTGAAATCGCTGCTGTCGTCGTATTCAAAGTCGTCGATACGTACAAAGCGCTCTTCGATGTAGACAGCTACGAGAAGTTCGTTGAAATTCAAAGTGAAACCGCGCTGCGCCATGTTGCCAGCAAGTATCCGTATGACCGCTTCGACAACGACGGCTATTCACTTAGAGGAAATGCGGATGAGGTTGCCGCCGAGCTTAGCCTTGAGCTGCAGCACCGCCTTTCCGTGGCAGGCGTCGAGGTCATGGAGTCGCGCCTGACTCATCTGGCGTACTCAACGGAAATCGCCAGCTCCATGCTGCAGCGCCAACAAGCTTCGGCGATTTTGTCCGCCCGCCAAATCATCGTAGACGGTGCCGTCGGCATGGTTCAGATGGCCATCAACCGCCTCGAAGCCGAAGGCTTGCAGCTCGATGAAGAGAGGAAAGCGGCCATGATCAACAATTTGCTGGTAGCCATTGTATCGGACCGCTCGGCAAATCCGGTCATTAATACCGGCACGCTGTACTAACGGGCTTCGCTATGGCTCCTAAAAAAAACTTTGCGCTCCGGCTCGATCCTAAGCTCCATGAAGCTTTGGAGCGCTGGGCGGAGGATGAATTCCGGAGCGTCAACAGCCATATCGAGTATTTGCTTAGGGAATCTCTTCAGCGCGCGGGCCGTTTGCCGCGTCCACATGCGAGTCAGCCTCCTTCGGAGAACTCGGTTGAATAAAGTTTAACGCTAGCTAGCAAGAAAAGTAGCTGTCGCCAGTCATTTCTACGACTTGTGGGACAGCTACTTATTATTTCACCGACATACCATCGAAAATTAGATTGTTAGCTTCCAAATCATCTTTGCGTGCAACTATGCCTTGATAGACAATTTTTCCTGTATCTAAATCTACAGCAATTAAATACGGACTCCTCTTGCCGTACAAATTCATATAAATCCGGTTATCAGCAAGCTGTTTCATTTGAACCCCTTCTTGCTGCAAATCTTTCAGATCAATCTTCACGTCGCTCTTCAGCTTCTTCTCCGCCAAACTATAACGAACAACCCGAGATTGATCATAGATATTCATTGGAGTAAAGTACAAATCATCTCCTATATAATCAATCCTCAACTCCCCGGGTTTCCCATTCATAAGCAGCTCATGAATAGGCACGCTTTGAATAGTCGTCATCTGACCGTTCCAAATATCATAGTACACAAGCTCACGATTAACTATATCTTTCTTCTTCACGTCTTCTGAGCTCTCATTTGCCCCATCGGATGCGTAGGAGGTCCGATCAAAAGCCAGATAACGATTCGGCTTCATCACATCGTTTGACCATATTAATGTATTCAATGTCTGTACCGCATTATTTTGGGATTCAGCAACTGCAATTGATTGCTTCCCCTCCATACCTTTCTTGTCGAGATCTAAGGTATACAGCACGTATTCAGAATTGCCAGCGGATGAATATTGGCCAGACTTTTGATAATGGTTAACCAACAGTTTCATAGTTCGATCTTTCACATAGACACCTGCAACACTGATGTATTCATTTTTTTCTTTAGGCAGCTTCACCTGGAATGATATACGGTTCTTCTTTTCTTTCTCCATCACCGAAATGTCGATCATATCCGACTGAACCTCACCTGTATTAAATCGTGTGTCAAAATGAGCATAGGCGATCTGCTTTTCGTCCACATACAAAGCGTTCGGATTCTTTTTCCCTCTCATAAAAGAGCGATACTTACGGGATAATTCATTCAATTCTTCTTGGTAAAAATAAGTTGCATCCAGCCTCTCCCAGAAAGAATCCTTGTCGTTCGGATATTCGCTCCCCGTGGAACGTATGACAATCGGCTCAGACATATATCGTCCTTTAATCGTTATATGAGAAGCTTCCTCTTCGCGGCCTGCCAACGTTTTAAGATAATAATCGGGTTTGTCGACTTCAGACGCTGTGGCATAATATATGCTAATCGTTAAAAAAACAAATGGAATAAGCAATGCAAGTATCCAATAACGTTTCATTGTCAGGGGCGCCTCCTTAAACGGTTACTTTTTTATGTAACAAATATGAACTGAACCATAATGAAAAGCCTGTGACTATGATGCCGAGCACCAGTTCTAGCAGAAGAAGCTCACTTGGGAAAAAGAAATCCGGCAACCATATTTCAGAGATCATTTCAGGGAGTATGATGAGAAACACGCCAACGCCGCTATAGAGAATCCCCGCTGCAATACCTTTGAACCGGAAACTGCGCTCTAGTAATATGGCTGTAAACAAGACAATCACGCCCATCACGCCTGCTCCATAGTACAGAGCGAATTCAGTGAAATACGAAGGAAGCAAAATTTTCAATATAGCATGCTGTCGAATAAATTCCGAGACCGTCACGGCTTGTCTAAATTCACTTGGGAGAAAGGCCTTGAATGCCGCAATCTGAACGAACAGCAGCAGAAATTGATAAGCAACAAGCCCCCAAACAAACAAGAGGATTGCGCTCAACTTAGCCAAATACACATTCATTCTCGAAGTTGGCAGCATAAGCAGCCGATAAACAAATGTGCTTCTGCCAAACCATTCCTTGTACCAAATAAGAAAAATGTATAGTAGAAGCGTCGCTGCACACAGACTAATAGACCATTCAAGCAAAATAGAATCATACCTAGTCAAGCTAGCCTTACCAACATTTTCAGTATATTGGACAGCTGTGATCGATTGACTCAACATCGTTTCTTTGGCTCTACTCAAATAATCATGCGTATATAACCAAACGCCAAACAATTGCAAAAGTAAGGTAATAACTAATAATGCCCCATAAAACTTGCTAAAACGGACAATCTCCCAGTTCAGTAATTTTCCAAAGCTGCTCATGCCAAATACACCTCCCTCATGACATCTACGACGGATTTTCCTTCCTTGGACCGCATTTCCTCCGCATAAAATTCTTTCAATACACGTCCTTGCTCAAGTAGTACAACTTTATCAATCAGATGTTCAATATCTTGAATTTCGTGCGTTGTTATCAGAACTCCACGGTCTTCAATCAGATGGCTGGTGAACACAGCCGCGATCTGCTCACGACTGAACATATCGATCCCTGAGAAAGGCTCGTCCATGAGCAGGTAATCGGCATCCAGGGATAGTCCGAGCAATAAATTCGCTTTGGCCGAATTCCCTTTGGACAAGCTGCCTAAGCGGTCTTCCGTTCTCAGTTTGAAAAAAGTGAGCAGGTCCTGCGCCCGCTTCTCGTTCCAGTTTGTATAAAAGTCCTGCATAAACTGCATGGCTTCTCCTATTTTCATCGAAGAAGGCATCGTCAACGTATCCGGAATAAACACGATTTTCTCATAGGTCGTCTTGCCAACAGGCTGACCATCAATTTGAATTCGACCGCTTCCAATAGGAGTTAGACCCATAATGGCCTTCATGATGGTGGTTTTACCTACGCCGTTAATGCCAATTAGACAAGTGATTTGTCCTTTTTCCGCTGTGAAAGAAACATCATCAAGAACATTTTTTCTTCCATATTTCTTACCTATTCGATCGATCTCTATCATTCCTTGACCTCCCTTGACCGCTCTGCCTCGTACTTCTCTTTGACAAAACGAAGTAGATCATCCGTGGGGAGCTCAATCTTTTTGATGGATTGTATAAACACCTCAACAGCCTCCTGAATGAGCTCCTGACGAATGGAATTCAGAACCTGCTTGTCCGTTGTTATTCGACTTGGGGAATTACCAGCGGTTGTTATCAAATTTTGCTCCTCCATTTCTTTATACGCCCTCTGTACAGTATTGGGATTAATTTGGAGCAGGCCTGCAAGTTCACGCCTAGATGGAATTTCCTGGCCTGCAGCCAACTTACCTGTTGCCATCTCTTCTTTAAAATGCCGGACAACCTGCAGATAAACCGGATCGCGATTGTTAAACGTAATGTTCATCTACCCATCTCCTATGTCCTTTCTTAGTAAAACTGGATAATTATAGTGTGTGTATTAATTAATTCATACACTAGATGTACTATACCCTTCATGCACTTTCTTTGTCAAGAAAAACCTCCTATATTTTTACTTTTAATTTCTTTTTTCTCCCAGCAAACCAAAAAACCATCTCAAAAACTGAGATGGTTAGTTTCCTTTCCATAACCTACACGACAACCGTAATCGTCGGTGCAGAAATCGTCGGCTCAACCGTAATCGTGGAGCTCGCCGATGAGAAATCGGCGACTTCGAGAACAACCGGCGTACCGGCTACAGCTGCTGTTGTCGCTAATACCAGGGATGCCGTTGTGAGAGTGGACAAACCACCTTCTTGCAGCACACCGTTGACGTATACATTGTAGTATCCATCTGTCGGCGGTGCAGGTAGTGCCACAACCGGGTTGCCATTGTCATCAAAGAAGCTTGCCGCCAAAATCGTTGTATCCGTTGTAATCATGCCTGACGTAAGCGTTGCATTAAATCGCGTTACATTGGGATCTACTGTTGTTTCAACCGTTCCTCCTGTCGCTACCGGTGCGGAAGCTGTGGCGGTCACATAAAGTTTGATCAGAGACGCTGCCATCATTTCACCCCCTTCCTTTAACCACTATTTATAGACACGGATGCTTTGTACAATGATGGGTACTCCTTTTTCCGGAACATCTTCTGAGGTTAAAGTCAATGAGCCTGTACGTATGCGGTACAGGGTGCGGGGCTGCAGGACTCCGTTTACGAACACTTGTCGATAGGAGGTGATTCTCGGGCTGGGAATGCATTGAAACCCATATCCGGGGGTCTGATCTGCATTCGTGTACACCCTTTTCTCACCATCGGAGACGGCATAAAAGAAATAGGTTCGCGCTGAATATTTGATCTTTCGGTGTTTGATTTTTTTGGCCGATCGCTTCTTTCGCCGTTTTGTCGCGTGTTTATGACACGAACAATTTGTCACATGCAAATCGAAACAGATGTGAATCACCCCGCAAACGTTCGCTTCAGATGCTTCATTGTATGCAGGAGCCAATCCCAATAACTGGATTTTATTCTCAGGGTCTTTCCCCATTTCTGTCCATCGAAGCCATATATCGGTTCCAGTTTCACATAGCTGTGCGTGAATGAGCTAACAATAAGGGAATCAGACAGGTAAGCTCGAGGAGGTTAGCATAATGAGAGCAGCCAGTGTAGACGACATTCCCTTATCGAAAGCCATCACTGAAAAATTGGAACAGAGCTTAGCCCGGCAGTTAGCGCTGCTTCATGGTGGTGTAGAACCATTTCCTATTGCATCTGACGAGGAATCGCTTTTGGAGCTCATCCTTACGAGGACCCTGCAGGAGAACCGAAATAACGTGACGCGCACAATGGCCTATTGGACCTGCTACCAGGCATACCCCGAGCTTCACTGGGCACTGCTGGCCCACATGGTTTCCCGCTGCGGCGGCTGGAACATGACCGATCTCCGCGGCGATCTTCTGCCGCATCTTATCGACGCGGATCAGGCTGAGCATCTGTTTGCTTTTCTGGAGCGTGCCAATGGCCTTATTTTTCAAGATGCCTATCCGCAATTGCTGCTTTACGGGGAAAGCAAGAAGCAAAAGAAAAACCTGTTTCACCTGCTCCCCCATTTGAATATTTCCATGTGGATGATGCCTGTTTGGCATGAATTTTGGACAGATCAGAACTCCGCCATGCTGACAATTGCCCTTATTGTGAATGAACAAAACTATATCGAGCAGCGCATTGTTCAAAAAGAGCATTTTCAGCAAACCGTTCTGCATAAAACGTTTTTTAAAAGCCAAGGATGGCTGCAATTGAATCAAGTCGGCTTTCCTTATTGGTCCTTGTCTATGCAAAGAAACATTCCCGAGCCCCGTTTGGCCGGACTCATTCTCGAAAACTTCGCCGACTTAACTGAGCGCATCGAATTCGGCAAAAGCCTTTATGCTCTCCTGTTCGGAGTTCCTGAAGTACTGCGGGGTGTACTTCGTTTTGCTGATGCAGCGCCACACACAGGTTCACGTTCCGACTACTGGCCGCACTTATTTACTCCCATACAAAAAGCCCCTCCCGATGATCCTTATCAGGAGAGGCTGGATGGCTGCTTCCTCAAGAAAGGAAGCCTGTCTTTATATAGTCCTGCGCTTAGGGCTGCATGGCCGGATAGACCGCTCGGGCCTGTCGAGCCTGGCGACTGGTTTCAGGAGGCCAGCCAGCCTTTGACGCATATGCGTCCCATCGCTGTGCCTCAGCCCTATGATGTAACACAATCCATGTACACTGGGCTTAACAAAATTGAGCTCGCCATTCTGGCTGCGCAGGCTATGAACGTCCGATAAGACGGCTTGCTTTGCCAATCAGCTTCTGTACGGGCGCTGGAAAGTTCTTCACATCGTCCTTCGTAACAACTCGCGTAAGCATCAGCATCAGCGGGTATAAGGCAGCCGTGAAGCCGCACACGAGCACCGAATTGATGCCTTCATTAACACGGTACAAGCTTGTTGGCTGCACATACGTATGCGTCAGCCATTCCGCCGCGATACCAAGACCGGCGATGACGACAATCGAAATCGTTAGCCCGACGAAACGCCGTCCGAGAATCGTGAAGCTCACTTCTTTGCGCAGCGTGCGCAGATTGAGCCATGACATTGCGATAAAGCAAAATCCTGTGGAGCCGATGATGCCATAGATGCCAAGCCATGGAGCGAGCAGGAAACTTCCTGCCAGCTTAACCGCGATACCGACGCCAACGTGAAGCATCAGCGGTTTCATCCGCCCCATGCCCATCAATACCGCCCCGGAGGTCTGCATCACAATTTGGAACATAGCGCCCAAAGTGAGCAAGGAGATCATATAAGGCCCGTGGCTCATCCCAAAAGCTGTATCCTCATGGCCGAACATGAAGAAATCGAGCGGACGGGCCGCAACCGCGATAACGAGCACCGCCGGCAATCCGGAAAGAATGGAAAGCTGAAGCACCCTTGTCGTCTGATGGCCGACCTGCTTCATATCTTTGCGGGAGTAAGCTGCCGAGATGATCGGAACGACCGATTGACTGAGCGCGATGGCCAAAATAATCGGGATCCCCGCCAAAGATTGCGCGCGCCCTCCGATAATACCGACCAACCCATGCGCTTCGCTTCGGCCTATGGTCCCCTCTAAGAGCGGGATGATGATCGACGTATCGATCGTATAAACTAAAGTCACCGTCACGGAGAAAATGACGATCGGAATCGACAGCTTCAGCAGGCTACGGTAAATCTCGCTGTAGCGCGCCGGTGCCGGCGACGATGCCGACGCATGTCCGGCAGCCATTTCATCAGCTGCGGCGCGAGACACTTGCTCCTTCAAGGAAAGGGCATCCCTGCGTTTGAGCTTCATCGCATAGTACAGCATAACGGCAAGTGCGGCAATTCCGCCCATCACCCCACCGAAGGACGCTCCCGCGACTCCCCAGCCTAAGCTGACGTTTAATAAAATAAAGGCCAGACCAACCGAGGTGACCAATCTGAATATTTGTTCCACGACTTGCGATACCCCGTTCGGCATCATGTTTTGTCTGCCTTGAAAGTAGCCGCGCATAATCGCAATTAGCGGAAAGAACAGCATCGCCGGCGCGATGGCGCGAGTGGCTAGCGTAGCATCGGGACCGCCACGTGAAATGTGTTCCGCATAAATAGGCGCGAAAACATACAACAGCGCAGTCATGAGCGCGCCCGCAACAATGGCAAACCAAATCGCCGCTTGATAAATGCGCTCTGCTTCCGCAGGACGGCCGATTGCGTATTTCTCCGATACCATTTTGCTTAGCGCGCTGGGAATGCCCGCGGTTGCTACAACAAGGAGAATGGAATATAGATTAAAAGCTATGGAATAACTGCCCATTCCTTCCTCATGCAGCAGGTGAACCAGCGGAATACGCTGGAAAACGCCGAGAAACCGCGCTACAAGCGCGGCCACGGTGAGAATGAGCGTCCCTTTTACAAGAGAATCTTTGGTTTCCTTCGTCAAGTGCGTTCCTACTCTCTAATCCCGTATTCAAACCAACAACATGTTCCATTACAAAACCCATATGAAGAAAAGAATAATCATCGCCAGCTGCAGCACAATTTTGACGGCGCTGCTTGCAAAGAAACCGACGACGGAACCGATGCCCGCGCCGATCGCTTTTTTCCAGTTGGTGCCGATGACGATCTCGCCAATTACGGCGCCCAGGAAGGGACCGATGATTAACCCAAAGGCAGGGATGACAAAAGGCCCTATGATCAAGCCGATTGTGCTCCCGATCACTGCCGCCTTCGAGCCTCCAAACTTTTTGACTCCCAAGGCGCTGACTGCGTAATCCGCAACCATAATAATAACGACGATCAGGGTTTGCGTGGTCCAGAACACCCAGCCGAACGGCTCAAAACTTACTAGCCAGCCATAAATGAAGAACGCTGCGTATATCGCTAAAACACCGGGCAGAACTGGATATACCGCGCCTATCATGCCTACGACAAACAATAGAATGACCAAGCTCCAGGCTAACGCGATCATAGGCTCATCTCCGTCCGTGATTGTTCTGGTTTAGAATCTTATTGCGCCTGCAGCATATACGTCTGTATGATTTTGGCCACTGCGCTTTCTTCGTTCGTTACCGTCGTAATATCCGCAATCCGTTTCACTTCATCCTGCGCATTGCCCATGGCAACGCCAAGACCCGCTTCGCGAATCATCGTGATATCATTCTGGCTGTCCCCCATCGCAATGACTTCCGACATCTGAATGCCCAGAAGCTGGCAGACGGCCTCCACACCGCTAGCTTTGCTGATGCCCAGAGGATTTAACTCAATATTCGACGGATGGGAATTGGTGATTTCCAGTGTTCCCCAGCTTTCTGCGACCTCGCGAATACGCTGCAATTTCTCTGCATTTTCCGTGAAAAATCCGAACTTCAGCCACTCGCTGTTCGCGATGTCGAAGCCTTCGCGCTCGCGGTTGAAAACGCCTTCGACCGAGTAAGCCCACCACCAGCAGTCATGCTCCCCGGCCAGCTTATGCAGCCGGCTGACGGTTTCCGCAGGAAGCAGCGTCCTCCGAAGCAGTTTGTCCGGCTTTTCCCACACTTCGCTGCCGTTTACCATCACCATGGGTGTAGACAGTCCCAGTTCCTGGATATAAGGCATCGCGCTTACGAGGCCCCGGCCGGTCGACATGATGACAATTTTGCCGGCCTCCGTGGCTTTCCGTATAGCGGCTTGATTCTCCGGAGATATTTTCTTATCCTCATTCAGCAAGGTGCCGTCCATATCGAGGGCGATTAACTTAAAAGGTCCCACGTTCCCCATCTCCCGTCTTTCCTTATGTCGTCATTCGTTAACCTAGTAGGCAGCGAGCACTTTCTTAGGCAGCTCTTCCATAAATGTCATATGCCAGAGGGCAAAAATATAGATCGTCCAAATCCGGCGCGCATAATCGCCCTGCCCGTTCCGGTGCTTCTGCAGCATACGTTCTACCGTATTCATATTAATGTAATCTTCAATCCCGCTAGCTTTAATTTGCTCTAAAAGCACATCGCCCATCGAACCTTGCATCCATTCGCGCAGAGGTACCGGGAAGCCCAGCTTCGGACGGTTCAGGATCGGATCCGGGATGATGCCTTCCATCGCTTTTCGGAAAATATATTTCGTCGTACCACCCGCAATCCGGTATTTCGCCGGAATGCGGCGCGCCACCTCGAACAGCTCTTTATCCAGGAACGGAACCCGCAGCTCCAGGGAATGCGCCATCGTCATCTTGTCGGCTTTCATAAGAATATCGCCGGGCATCCACAGATTCATGTCGATGTATTGCATGCGGCTCACCGGGTCGAGATGCTTCGTCTTGCTATAATAATCTCCAGCGATCTGCACCGGATTCTTATACGCCCGCAGCATCTCATGGTCGAGGCGCAGCACTTCGGCTTTCATATCCTCCGTGAAAATCTTCGCGTTGCCGAGGAAGCGCTCCTCCAGCGGCGTCGTACCGCGCAAAACATAGTTGCGCCCCTTCACGCTGCCGGGCAGCATCCGGGCGAAGCGGTTCAGCATGCGCTTGATGCCGAGCGGCAGCTGATCGATCGGCCGCAAAGACTGCGGCTCGCGATAAATGCGGTAGCCGCCGAACAGCTCGTCCGCGCCTTCGCCGGACAGCACAACCGTCACGTGTTCCCGCGCAAGCTGCGCCACGTGATAAAGCGCTATGGCCGAAGGATCGGCGACAGGCTCGTCCTGGTGCCAGATCGCCTTCGGCATTGTGCTGAAGAAGTCATCCTGCGTGATGACTTTGTCGTAATGCTCTGTCCCGAGCGCCTTGGCCGTTTGGGCGGCGATCGGCGTTTCGTTGTTGGCCCCTTCGAAGCCAACGGAGAACGTGCGGATCGGCTCGATGTTCCGCATATGGGTGGCGATAGCCGTGGAGTCGATCCCGCTGGACAAGAAGCATCCCCGCTCCACATCGCTGACCATGTGGTGCTTGACGGAGTCCTTCAACGTTTCGCGGATTTGCTCCACATAATACTCAAAAGGACGTTCCTCCGGCTCGAACATCGGATCCCAATACTTATGTATGGACATTTCGCCGTCGAAAGTAACCTTCACATAATGGGCCGGCGGCAGTTTATGGATACCATGAAACATCGTGTTAGGCTCAGGCACATACTGAAAGGTCAAATAGTTCAGCAAGCTGTCCGTATGGATCAACCGGTTCATGCCGTCCGCAGCAAGCAAGCTCTTAATTTCAGAGCCGAACAAAAACTGACGGTCGTTGACATGATAATAAAACGGCTTGATGCCGAAATGGTCTCTCGCTCCGAACAGCTGCTTCTTTTTCTTGTCCCAGATGACAAAACCGAACATGCCGCGCAAATGCTTGACGCATTCTTCTCCAAACTCCTCATACAGGTGAACAATTACCTCTGTATCGCTATGTGTGCGGAATTGATGCCCGCGTTCCTGCAGCATTCCGCGCAATTCTTTATAATTGTAAATTTCTCCATTGAAAATGATCCATACGGAGTCATCCTCATTGGCTAACGGTTGATGTCCTTCTTGAATATCAATAATGGACAACCGGCGAAAGCCAAGACCAATCCGATTATCCGTCCAAAACCCGGAATCGTTTGGTCCCCGATGCACAATCACATCTGTCATTTGCTGCAGCATTGCAACCGTTGGTTCTCTATCTTCAAAATACATTACACCCGTTATCCCACACATGGTGAAACTCACTCCTCCGCACCATTCATCAAACTATCTCTTTCTCGACTACCGATACATTAGTATACCATATCCGTCCGTCATACTGGAAATAGGATGAAAGTGCGTAATCAGCCCTCTGTCATAGGAAAATGAAGGTAATGATAAGTCTCTTTAATGAAGCCGTTAATCGCGTCGTTTTCATGTTCCACCCCACCTTTCTTTTCTCCGTGCACAAAAGTTTACCGCATGCAACTTTCGGGGTAAAAGAAGGCCCTCCCCCTTACATCAGCATATGCTTAAGGATGGAGAACGGTTCCGCCTCTAGTGTACTGCTTGCGATAGGCGAGCGGTGAAAGACCTATTTTGGCACGAAAACAGTTTGAGAAATATGCCGCATGATGGAAATCTGACTCCTCCGAAATGCGCTCGATGGACCACTGCGTTTTTAGGAGCAGAAGCTTGGATTGTTCGATTCGGTATGCGAGCAAATATTCAAGCGGCGTGCAGCCGTATACCTTTTTCATGCAGCGGCTCAAGTAATTCGGATGAAAATGGAACACGTCGGCTAAGCTCTCATTGGTCAGATCCGTTTTATAGTGCTGTTTGAGATACGCTTCGATTCCTTCGGCCAGCATCTGCACCTTCGTCTGCTCACCCAGCTTATGTCCCATGTCTAACAAACGTAAGATTTCTGTGAAAATGCGCTGCTCTTCCCAAAACGATACCGACCTCGCAGAAACCGACAGCTCTTGTAATTGGCGCCAAAGCTGGCGGAGCCGTTCGGGTTCCGAGACTTCGCCCTGCTGCTGCAGGATAATTTCATTGTGGGGAGGGAGAACGAATTCGCTGCGGGCGGCGGGCTTGCTCTCTCTAATCTGATAAGGGGTGACGGTTTGAAAATGCAGCCAATAAAAATCACACTCCGCTTCGCAAGGACGTACGGAGCAGTGGTACCTGTCAGGGAGGAGCAGCACGTATTGCCCTTCCCTCAAGCTCCACGTCATGTCCTCCTCTCCCAGATGAAGCGTCCCCTTCGAAATGAAAACAAGATCATACATCCCTAAGCCTGTGCGAGCCGGATGCGTGTCTCCTTCGTCGTACGCGCTGAACCCGCTCTCCAAATAATAGGGCATAGGAGGTGCGGCAAGAGATATCTCTTTCATTGGCAAACCCCTTAATATTGTGTGAAATTTTATAAATAATTGGTTGAATTCCTGCCTGTTGCTCCCTCAGTATCCCTCATATAATTGGGGAAAGTAAAGCCTATTTCGTAAATTCAGGAGGTTGCTTCATGTCAAATACAAGGCTGCAGGCAAAGCGCAAATTACCCTTGAAACAAATTAAAATCAACGATGACTTCTGGAACCGTTACGTCAGCCTTGTTCGTAATACCGTCATTCCGTATCAATGGGAAGCGCTTAACGATCGCGTTCCGGACGCAGAACCCAGTCATGCGATTCGTAATTTCCGAATAGCCGCTGGCCTTGAAGAAGGGGAATACCATGGTTGGGTCTTTCAGGATTCGGATCTCGCCAAATGGCTCGAAGCCGTCGCCTATTCGCTACAACTGCAGCCGGATGAGGCGTTAGAGCAGTCTGCGGATGAGACGATCGATCTCATTGTCCAGGCACAGCAAAGCGACGGCTACTTAAACACCTACTTCACCATTAAGGAACCGGGAAAGCGCTGGACTAACTTATACGAATGCCATGAATTGTATTGTGCCGGGCATATGATCGAAGCTGCCGTTGCTTATTATGAAGCCACAGGGAAGCGGAAATTGTTGGATGCCATGTGCCGTTTTGCCGATCATATTGACGACGTATTCGGTATCGGGGAAGGGAAGCTTAGAGGCTATGACGGGCATCAGGAGATTGAGCTTGCTCTGGTCAAACTGTATACGATAACGAAGCAGGAGAAATATTTGCAGCTTGCCTGTTATTTTATTGATGAGCGGGGACAACGCCCTGACTTCTTCGATACCGAATGGGAGCGACGGGGCAAAACCTCCATCTATCGCGCAGGCCAAGCCCCTTCCCCGGGTCTCAATGCGAAATATCATCAGAGCCATCTGCCTGTTCGCGATCAGGATACGGCCGTCGGACATTCGGTTAGAGCCGTATATATGTACACAGCAATGGCTGATTTGGCAAGACTGACGGGGGATGAGAGGCTGTTTGCGGCATGCCGGAAGCTTTGGGCGAACATCACGCAGAAGCAGATGTACATTACCGGAGGCATCGGGTCGACCCATCACGGGGAAGCCTTCTCATTCGATTACGATCTGCCCAACGATACGGTGTATGCCGAAACGTGCGCCTCGATCGGCCTGGTTTTCTTTGCGCAGCGCATGCTCCAGCTGGAAACACGAAGCGAGTATGCCGACGTAATCGAGCGGGCGCTCTACAACATTATCATCGGCAGCATGAGCCAGGACGGGAAACGATTCTTCTATGTGAATCCGCTGGAGGTATGGCCTGAAGCTTCGGCCGGCAATCCCGGCAGGCACCATGTTAAAGTTGAGCGCCAGAAATGGTTTGACTGCGCTTGCTGCCCTCCGAATTTGGCGCGGATTCTCTCTTCGCTCGGGGAGTATATGTACACGACAGAAACGGGCCGAATCAATTGCCATCTGTTTATCGGCAGCGAAAGCACGATCATGCTGGATGAGCATACGCCAGTCAGTCTGAAGCAGGTGTGCTCCCTGCCATGGAAGGGTGCGGCTTGCTTCCACATAGGCTTGGCACAGCCCCGTTCGTTCACACTTTCCTTGCGCATCCCCTCTTGGTGCGACGTTGAACCTCAACTGCTCATCAATGGTGAAAAAGAGCATAAGCTGCTCATTGAGCATGGATACGCGGTCATCGAACGGGTTTGGACGGATGGCGACACCGTCACTTGGCTGCTTCCGATGGAGGCCCAGCTTATCCAAGCCAACCCGCTCATCCGCAGCAATGCCGGGAAGGCCGCGATTCAGAGAGGGCCTCTGCTGTACTGCATCGAGCAGGCCGATAACGGGACCCCATTGGCGAGCCTCAGCCTCCATATCGGAACCAAGCTGGAAGTCGCGGCTGACGCAAATAGGCTTGGCGGCACCATGATGATCGAGGCCAAGGGCTTTCAAGATGCCCTGCCTGGGGCATGGGCGTCGGAAGAGCCCTACCGCCGCTGGGCGCCGACGTGGGAACCCGTCACCTTGCGCGCTATCCCCTATTTCCAATGGGGAAATCGGGGAGTGGGCGAGATGGCGGTGTGGATTCGGGTTCGCCAGATGTAATGATCGTGGCTGCGCTGCGATTGGGGGGAACTATGGTCCGTTATTTCTCCAATATACCGCTGCTTGGAATCTGAGTGGGAACTATGATCCGCTATATGGCGGTTTTCGGCTCGGAAGCTAGGATTCCGAGCGAATAAGACCCTCCAGTTCCTCTTAATGGAGTGAATCGCCCTTTTTCGCTCAAATAGCGGACTTATAGTTCCCTTTCGCGGAAGGGAGCTATATTAATCTGATTACTGGGTGGTGCTGGAGCTGTGCCTGCTTGTTTCAGGGGGCGGGGGTTACGGGG